>JAFQKG010000042.1 GCA_017397025.1 Erysipelotrichaceae bacterium
ATTTTATCTTTTTTTCTAATTACCAAGGGAATTTGATGCTTTTGATTCACAAATTCAACCACAACACTTTCATTTTTCAGTGGTGTCATCTCTACAATCTGACAAGCATTTTCTAAAATCAGATAATCCTGAGGTGCTTTTGTTTCACACACTTGTACCTTCTTGCCATATTTGATAAAAGCTTCCATCTTTCCATCTGCAGTGATTCCCTGCTCAACCTTTTCCCATGTTCCATCAGGGCACTGTACACTGATAGTAAATTCAGCATCATCCAAAGGCAGCATAGTGTCTTTGTCTTTTTTCAGCACAGTCAGTTTTGCATCTGCATACTCATTGACAAACTGCACTTCATTCAGCTGTTCTGATTCCACTGTAAATTTCACTTCATGTTTTGCAAGCTGATAAGGATACACTGTGTTGATTTCTTTTAAAGTGTAATTTCCTTTAGGCAGCTGACCGATGATTTCAATTGTTCCATCTTGAACCTCCAAGACCTCTGCCCCATTGACGTCTATCCTTTTTCCCTGTTCATCAAACAGCACAAACTGGTGAATCCCTGAAGCAGGCTTACCCTCTTCATTCAGCTTTTTGATTCTGACATCTCCGGTTTTCATTTTCAGATTCAATTCATAAGAAACAGGTTCCTCAGAACGCGTCACCATATAGACAGTTTGCCTTCCTGGACGTCCATAAACCAATCCGCCAGTCTTTAATCCCTTTGAGCCAGAAATCGTCTTTTCTGCACATTCTCCTGTCATCGTCAAGGTCAATGTATTTCCATCCTGGACAACATCCAAACCCTCTTCAGATAAAACTTCAAATCTGGACAACACACCATGATCATCTTTCACCGTTATGGCTTCTTTTTTGTCCACATTCAATGTCTGCCCAGAAAAACTTGCCGTATTGCCAAACGATGCAGCTAAACGTTCAATCTCTGCAACCTCTAAAGAGACATCCCACGCTTCTCCTTCCATCGTTTTGGCAGAATATTCGGTAAATCCCAATGCTCTCCAAATTGCCAACTGAGTAGCTACAAACCACTTGTCTTCTGTATGCCCATCACTTTGATAACCTACATTGGTTATACGAAACAAATGTTCTTTCGTCTTTTCATCCAGATAGTCATAATTGACAGAATAATTTGTTCCTGTTCCTGCAAAAACACCTGGTTCAATGCAATACACCAAATTCCCGTCAATCATCATGATGGAAAAAAACATTTCGTATTCTGTCCCATCAATAATTCCAATTCTCTCAACAAAATCAAGTGTGCTGAATGGAGTAATCTCTGCATTCATCCTTTCATACAATTCTTCCTTTGTACCCAGCTCAACATGTGTCTCTTCAGCCTGCACAAATACCCCCATCAGTGCTAAACTTAAAAACAGACAGCTTATCCATTTCATTTTTATCTCTCCCTTCAATTAAGTTATTACCCAAAAAAGGGAAAAACCTCAAAAAAAAGAACTGATTTTTCAGTTCTTTCTAGACTGTTGACAAATAAAAGTTCGACAGTCTTTTTTTAATATGATAAAATACAAATGCAAAAAGAAGTCTCTATTTTGCCCGAAATATTGTCATACTTCTTTTTGCGTAAGAAACCAA
>JAFQKG010000043.1 GCA_017397025.1 Erysipelotrichaceae bacterium
ACTGGATTTCTGCATGGACCAGGACAGTTATCGCAATGTTGCACAGCCTTACTGCTTAGTTGAAGGCGAACAGTTGCTTTATGGTGAATGGGCTTTGGCATTGGCTAGAAATCGTAAGTATGATGGCATTTACAATGGAGATTATGGACGTATTCGAAATCAGGCTTTGATTATCAATGGTTTGATGGAACGTATTTCAGAATATCCATTCTTACTGTTGATGGCTGAATATGCATGGCGTGCAGATACATTGGCATATCATAATTTCAGTGCTGAACTCAATGATTTGCAGGCTCTGTTCTACTTGGCAAATTCATTTGCGGAAGGCTATACTGTAGATAACTACTTTATACATAATGTTGGGGATATGACAGAATCTGGCATGTCCATTGGCCGCTTGACAGAAAGCACAAAAGAGATTGCGAAACTGAAAATTCAGTATGCAATGACTGGGGAAATGGACAAAGAATCTAAATATTATGAAGAGGCAATGTTAGGATATATTACTGGCGGAGCTGGAGATTATAGTGATAAATATATCGGTGAAGAATATTATCTGGAAGGGTATGAACCTGAGGTTGAAGAAACTGCGGGTTCAGAAAACACAGATACTGAAAAAACTACTGAATAGTCAGTAGTTTTTTCTTTTTGAATACATAATTTAAAAACGTGTGCTATCATTAAAGAAGACAAGGATTTGGTAGGTATGAAAAAAGAGGGATACTATTCATCAGGACAATTTGCATCACTTGCACAAGTGACTTTAAGAACGATTCGTTTTTATGATCAAAAAGGGTTACTGAAACCTTCTTTTGTGAATGAGAATGGGGCACGTTTTTATACAGATGAAGATTTAGTAAAACTTCAACAAATTCTTCTTTTAAAATTCTTGGGGTTTTCATTGGATGAAATCAAAGAATTGATTGTCAATGATGCAGATCCAAGCTTGTTGATGAACTCATTATCGATTCAAAGAAAATTAGTAAAAGATAGAATTGAACAGATGCAGTTAGTGGATCAGGCTATTGAGGATACATCAAAAGCGATACTTGAAAATCATAAAGTGGATTGGAAACAAATGTTGAATTTGATTCATTTAACAGGTGTAGAAAAGAGTTTGAAGAGCCAGTATCAGGATGCTTCCAATATTTCTGCTAGAATTCAACTCCATGAAAAATATTCTGTTAATCCACAAGGGTGGTTTCCTTGGGTATATGAACAGGGGAAAATTAAGGAAGGAATGCGTATCCTTGAAATTGGATGTGGAGATGGTACCTTATGGAAACAAAATAGCACTATTCTTCCAAAGAATCTTCGTGTTGTTCTTTCAGATACTTCTGAAGGAATGGTGAGAGAGGCTAGGCGTCAGATTCCAAAAGAAGAATTTGATTATTTGGTGTTTGATTGTTCAGTCATTCCATATCCAGATGACTCATTTGATTTGATCATTGCCAATCATGTCCTGTTTTATTGTGCTGATATTGAGAAAGTCATTCGAGAAGTTCATCGTGTTTTAAAGCCAAAAGGGTCTTTTGTGTGCAGTACATATGGTAAACATCATATGAAAGAAATTACTGAATTAGTCCAAAAATTCGATGAAAGAGTCGTGCTTTCTTCAGATTCATTAGTCAATCGATTTGGAAAGGAAAACGGTGCCTCCATTTTATCTCGCGTTTTTGATGATGTCGTCTGGAAAGAATATGAAGACTATTTGGATGTAAACAGTAGTGAAGCGTTAATATCCTATATTCTTTCTTGTCATGGAAATCAAAATGAGCATCTTTTACCTCGTTACCATGAGTTTAGTGAATTTGTACGTTCTAAAACAAAAAATGGTTTAAGAATCACAAAAGAAGCTGGCATATTTTTAACAAAAAAGTAAAATAATACTTGAAGGTAACCTATGGTTACCTTTTATAATGTGGTTGTATTTGGAGGATGAATTATGAAAGGTATCATTTTAGCAGGAGGGTCAGGAACCCGTTTATATCCACTCACAAAAGTAACATCGAAGCAGTTGCTTCCAATTTATGACAAACCAATGATTTACTACCCACTCTCTGTCTTGATGAATGCAGGAATTCGAGATATTTTAATTATTTCTACACCACAGGATACACCTCGATTTGAGGCTCTTTTAGGTGATGGTCATCAGTTTGGCATCAAACTAAGTTATGCAGTACAGCCAAGTCCAGATGGACTTGCACAGGCATTTATTATCGGAGAAGAATTTATTGGCAATGATACAGTTGCTATGGTTTTGGGAGATAACATCTTTGCAGGACATGGATTAAAGAAACGTTTGAAAGCTGCAGTGAAAAATGCTGAAGAAGGTAAAGGTGCAACTATATTTGGATATTATGTTGATGATCCTGAACGTTTTGGAATCGTTGAATTTGATAAAACAGGAAAAGCCATTTCAATTGAAGAAAAGCCTGAACATCCAAAAAGCAATTACTGTGTAACTGGTCTTTATTTCTATGACAACAAGGTCGTTGAGTATGCAAAGAATCTGAAGCCATCTAAACGTGGAGAACTTGAAATTACAGATTTGAATCGCATTTATCTTGAAAATGAAGAGTTGAATGTAGAACTTTTAGGCCAGGGATTTACATGGCTGGATACAGGAACTCATGAAAGCCTGGTAGATGCTACGAATTTCGTCATGACAGTTGAAACACATCAACATCGTAAAATTGCCTGCCTTGAAGAAATTGCATATCTCAATGGCTGGATTACAAAGGAAGATGTATTAGCGCTTTATGAAGAACTCAAAAAGAACCAGTATGGCCAGTATCTGATGGATGTACTGGAAGGCAAATACATTGAACAATTGTATTAAAAGGAGAACAAGAAAATGAAAATAGTTGTAACAGGGGGAGCAGGATTCATTGGAAGCAATTTTGTCTTCCACATGCTGGAAAAGTATCCTGATTACCGCATTATCTGCGTAGATAAATTAACTTATGCTGGAAATCTGTCGACACTCAAGGGTGTC
>JAFQKG010000044.1 GCA_017397025.1 Erysipelotrichaceae bacterium
ATAGTGATGTGAATTCCTGTTCGCTGATCAAGAGTGTAAATGGCGAAGAAAAATGTAAATTGAATAGTCCCTGGACTTATTTATTGACATCGACGGGGACAGATTATCTTGTGCTGCGCTGGATACATCAGAAGTTGGTGGCCACAAAGTATTGTTCAATTATAAAAAGCAGATCTTTGAAGCGGAGTACACAGTTGTAGACAAAGAAGCGCCAAAAATCATTGCTGATGAGGATATCTATTTGGAGCCTGGTTAAGAGCTTGATCTGGTGCTTGAAGCGATTCATGATGAACTGGATATGCTTCGAAATCGAGAAAAAGACGAAGAATAGAAGAACTGCCAGCAAGCACATGTTTTTAATCAATGACAAGGCGGTAAAAAGCCTTGTTTTTCTATTCTAGGCTGGATTTCTAAGGTATAATGAAATCAGGATAAAGGAGATTCATTTATGGAAACTATGTTTCAATACATTTGCGAGACACCTGAACAGTGCCGTGACAACATCCGTCATTCCAGAGAACTGACAAAAGAAGTAGTTGATTTGTTTTGTGCACATGATTATAAGCGTATTTTGATCATGTCTTCTGGTTCAAGCTATCATGCTGCATTGACTCCGAAATACTTTGTCGAAAAGATTTTAAAGGTCAAAGTGGAAGTGATGACCAGTTTTACAGTGCTTCATTATGAGTCTGTATTTGATCAGGATACTTTCTACATTGGCATGGGGCAAAGTGGTCGAAGCAACAATACCAATCAGGCAATGAAAAAGATTCAAGATTCTGGATGCAAAGTTGTTGGCATTACTGGCAACGTTGATTCAGTGATGAAGCACAATGCGGATGCAATTGTGAACTGGGGCATGGGGATTGAAAAGATTGGCTTTGTGACGAAGGGATTTTCGACTGGAGTGCTGTTTTACATGCTGTTTGCACTGGAAGCAGGGCTTAGAAAACAGATGATCACAGAGGCTGAATTTGGCTCATACAAGGCAGAGCTTTTTAAGATGTGCGATGTGATGGAACAGTCGATTCCTGTAGTGAATGCATGGTATGAAAGAAATGCAGCTGAACTGTATGATTTTACTCGAGCTCATGTGCTTGGATATGGCTATGGCATGGGTGCTGCACTGGAAGGTGCACTGAAGATGCAGGAAACAATGGGCAAGGCATGCACGGCGTTTGAATTTGAGGAATTTCTGCATGGCCCATGCTACGAAATCAATCCTGACAAGTCTGTGTTTATTCTTGATACTGGCGGTGCCAACAAAGATCGTGTAATCAAGATGTACAAAGAGGTACATCGCATCACAGACAAAGTGTATCTAATCACCAACACAGATGTGGATGATCCTAGAGCACTGGTACTTAAGCATGATCTTCCTGAATACTGCACAGTGCTGATCAGCATTCTTTCCATGCAGACGATTGCTGCCAATGGCAACCAGAAATGGGTGAATCCAATGATGGAGAAACGTGTTGGATTTACAGAAGCAATGGATACAAAATCTCCAAAAACTGGAAAAGAACTTGGTTTATAAACGATACAGGAGAAGAAAGATGTTGAGACAAGAATATCCTAGACCACAGTTTGTCAGAAATGACTGGCTGAATCTGAATGGCACATGGCAGTTTGCCTTTGATGATGAAAAGCAGGGCTATCAAAAGAAATGGATGGATAGGGAGTCATCCCTTGATAAATTGATTGAAGTGCCATTTGCCTATCAAAGTGAACTGAGTGGCATTCATGATGAAAGTGCACATGATGTTGTGTGGTACAAAAGAAGCTTTGATTTGAAAAAAGAATGGATGGGGAAAAAGATTCTGCTTCATTTTGGGGCAGTTGATTATCGCTGTGAAGTGTATGTCAATGAACAGCTGGTTGGAACGCACGAAAATGGTCATGTATCCTTTTGTTTTGATATCACACGATTTATCACAGATAAAGACAATGTCCTTTGTGTGCGCGTTGAAGATCCATCTTTTGACGAATCGATTCCAAGAGGCAAACAAAGCTGGCATGAAAAGCCGTTTGGCATCTGGTACACACGTACCACAGGCATCTGGCAGACTGTTTGGATTGAGGCAGTGAATGAAAGCTATTTATGCGATGTGAAAATGACCAGTGATTTGGATACAATGAGTGAAATCTTTGATTTTAAAGTTTCTGATGCAGCGATTGGTAAAACAATGGAGATTTCCATTTCTTATGAAGATGAGCTTCTTGTGAAAGATACAATGCTGATTCTAAAACAAGAGTTCAGCCGATCTATCAATTTGATTCATAATACGGTTTATCGTCATGGTGTACATGGTGCCAAGCATGGCTGGATGTGGTCTCCTGAAGTTCCGAACTTGTTTGATGTTACGTTTAAAATTAAGGCGGAGTCTGTTGTAGATGAAGTCAGCTCTTATTTTGGCATGCGCAAAGTTCATGCTGAAAAAGGAATGGTTTTTCTCAACAACAAGCCGTATTACCAAAAGCTTGTTTTAAATCAGGGATACTGGCGAAAAGGACTGTTAACTGCAGAAAAAGATGAAGATTATATCAAAGATATCCAATTGATGAAAGCGATGGGCTTTAATGGCTGCCGCGTTCATCAGAAAGTCGAAGATCCTAGGTTTTACTACTGGGCAGATCGTTTAGGATTTCTGGTATGGGGTGAATGTGCAGCATTTCCTTCATGGCACAAAGAGGCAGCACGCAGATTAATGAGCGAGTGGCATGAAATTATTGAGCGCGACTACAATCATCCATCCATTATTGCCTGGACACCTCTTAATGAAAGCTGGGGAGTAGAAGATATTTCCTGGTCAGCTCAGCAGCAGAACTATGCTTTGGCGTTGTATTACATGATTAAATCGAAGGATCCTACGCGATTTGTCATTTCTAATGATGGCTGGGAAGCTGTCAAAAGCGATCTTGTTGGTGTACATAACTATCGTCATGGCCAGAAAGAAGAAGTTCAGAAATACAGTGATTTTATAAGTAATCTTAAAAATAAAGAAGGTTTGATCACACAGCTGACTGCAGGACATCAAGTGTTTGCCAAAGGCTTTGGACATGAAGGACAGCCAATTTTATTAACTGAATTTGGCGGCATTGCATTTGATACAACTTCAGATCAAGGGTGGGGATATACTTCAGTTTCAGATGAAGAATCGTTTCTTGATGATTATCGCAGGATTATGAAGGCTGTGTATGCTTCTGAGACTTTGCATGGTTTCTGTTATACTCAACTTTCTGATGTTCAACAGGAAATCAATGGACTTTTGACATTTGATCATGAGCCGAAAGTGCCTGTTGAGAAGATTAAGGAAATCAATGACATGTATCATTCTTTAACGATTCATCAATAATCGAAAAAAGGGCGTTATAAAATGCCCTTTTCTTATGAAAACAAACACGTTGTATTTCTTTACAAGCGGATGTTTTTTGATATAATAATCTTGTTTTTAAAGAGTTTCGTATATACTTTCAGAACTGGTGAAAGCGTTTCTACCCAGCCGCCTATCGGCAGGACTACGAATCGTTTTTTGTGCTTCTGGAAACAGAAGTTTTTTCTTTTCAGCTCTTTAAAGCTTTCCAAAGGGGGAAATATCATGGAAAAAATTTATACTGGCAAAACCAAAGATGTCTACAAACTGGACAATGGGAACGTTCTTCTGAAATTCAAAGATGACTGCACTGGAAAAGATGGTGTCTTTGATCCAGGTGAAAACACAGTGGGTTTGACGATTGATGGTATTGGACGTGCAAATCTTGAAACATCTATTCATTATTTTGAACTTCTGAAAGAAGCAGGAATTAAAACTCATTATGTTTCTGCAAATCTTGAAGATGCTACAATGGAAGTTCTTCCTGCGACTGTATTTGGTCATGGTCTTGAAGTTATCTGCCGTTTAGTGGCAACTGGCAGCTTTATTCGCCGTTATGGAGAATACATTGAAAATGGGACTCCTTTAAAGGGCGGTTATGTGGAATGTACATTCAAAAATGATGAAAAGGGTGATCCGCTGGTCACTTCTGAAGGATTGGCTGCACTAGGTGTCATGAGTGAAGAAATGTTTGCCTCCATGAAAGAACAGACTTTGAAGATTACTCAGATTGTAGCAGATGATTTAAAGGAAATTGGGCTTGATTTGTGGGACATCAAGTTTGAATTTGGCTACAACAATGGCGAAGTCATTTTGATTGATGAAATTGCATCTGGCAATATGCGTGTCTATAAAGGCAGTCAAATTGTTGATCCTGTTGAACTGACAAAGCTGATTTTGAATCGTTAAAACTGAAACAGTCCTTTTTAAGGACTTTTCTTTGTGAAGGGGGAAAGAATATGGGTGGTTTTTTTGCCGTTGCATCAAAAAAAGAGTGCATTGTTGATTTGTATTTTGGAACAGATTATCATTCGCATCTAGGACCTCGCAGAGGAGGTCTTGCGACATATGGACCAGAGGGATTTAGACGTTCAATTCATAACATTGAAAATGCTGCATTTCGCTCTAAGTTTGAAAAAGATTTTGAGACATTTACAGGGAACCTTGGCATAGGGTGTATTTCTGATTATGAACCTCAGCCCTTGCTGATCAATTCACATCTTGGTTCTTTTGCAATCACAACTGTTGGCCGTGTTAAAAACATTCCTGAACTGAAAGAAATGTGTTTTAAAAATGGCATGGCTCATTTTCATGAAATGACCAATGGTGAAATCAATGTGACTGAACTGATGGCTGCCATTGTGAATCAAAAGCCAACGATATTAGAAGGATTAAAATATATTCATGAAGTTGTTAGAGGCTCTATGAGTGTTCTAATTATGACAAAAGAGGGGATTTACTGTTCTCGTGACAAACTTGGACGCATGCCAATCATCATTGGACAAAAAGAAGATGCGTTCTGTGCGACATTTGAATCAACTGCTTTTATGAATCTTGGCTATCATCATTACAAAGATGTTGGGCCTGGGGAAATCGTTTATTTGACGCCTGAAAGCTGTACAACACTTGAAAAAGCCAATGAAAAAATGCAGATGTGTGCATTTATGTGGGTCTACTATGGCTATCCGACTTCAACCTATGAAGGACGCAATGTTGAAGTGATGCGCAACACATGTGGTAAATTGATGGCAAGACGTGATTGTGTGGATGTGGATGTTGTTGCAGGTGTTCCAGATTCTGGGATTGCCCATGCAGTGGGATATTCCAATGAAACCAAACGTCCTTATGGTCGTCCATTTATTAAATATACACCGACATGGCCTCGTTCCTTTACGCCATCAACTCAGGCTGAACGTCAGCTGATTGCGAAGATGAAACTGATTCCTGTTCATGAACAAATCAAGGACAAAAAGATTCTTTTGATTGATGATTCGATTGTACGTGGGACTCAGCTTGGAGAAACGACACAGTTTCTTTATGATTCAGGAGCGAAAGAAGTTCATATTCGTACTGCCTGTCCGCCGATTCTTTTTGGATGCAAATTTTTAAATTTCAGCCGTTCTTCTTCAGAAATGGCCTTGCTTTCAAGAAGAATTATCTGTGAGCTTGAACAGACACAAGAAGTTTCTCATGAAATTCTTCAGCAGTATGCAGATCCAGATTCAAAGAAGTATGCCTTGCTTGTTGAAGAAATGAGAAAGCGACTCAATTTTACAACGCTTGATTTTGGCCGTCTGGATGAACTTGTGGAATCAATTGGACTTGAAAAATGTAAATTATGCACTTATTGCTGGGATGGTGTTGAAGCTGAATAAGAGATTGATGTTCAATCTCTTTTTTCTATCGTAGTGTTTTTATGGTGAATATGATAAAATAATTAAAGAAAAAGAGGAATTATGAAGACTGTAACGATACATACATTGGATGAAATCGCTGAACTGTTTTTTGAACAGGTTTATTATGAAAAAGAAGAACGCTTTCGTTCTCCTTTCCTGTATCGTGGTATGCCCAATGCCAAATTTAAGCTGATGACATCACTGGAAAGAAATTGCAAGGGGAAAAAGAAAGAGCTGGAAAAGCCGATTTTGAGAAATTTTGCGAAATACGCTATCAGTGAAGATCCGCAGCTCAGTGGGAATGTCTGGCGGCAGATGATCGTTGGTCAGCACCATGGACTTCCTACACGGCTTTTGGACTGGACGATTTCTCCATTGACTGCTTTGCATTTTGCAACTAGCGGGGAAGATGTATCCAAGATGGACAAACATGACTGTGTGATCTGGAAAATTGACTACAAAGAACTGAATTCATTGCTTCCAGAGATATATCAAAACATGCTGAAAAGAGAAAATGCAAATTTGATGACAGTTGGAATGCTTCAGAAATTAGTCAATTGCATAGAGGATTATGACAGAGATATGAAAAATCAGTCCATGCTTCTTGTCGAGCCTCCATCATTGGAAAGTCGTATTGCGAATCAGTATTCATATTTTTCCATCATTCCAGATGAAATAGAGGACATTGAACAATTTTTAAAGACACGTACCAAAAATACAGTTCGATATATTATTGACAAGGATATTCGCTGGCGTATACGAGATATGCTGGATCAGATGAATGTGAATGAACGCATTCTCTCTCCGGGATTGGATGGAGTATCACAGTGGATTCGAAGACATTATTTTGTGAAATCAAAGGAGGAATAACGATGAAAATAGTTGTAACAGGGGGAGCAGGATTCATTGGAAGCAATTTTGTCTTCCACATGCTGGAAAAGTATCCTGATTACCGCATTATCTGCGTAGATAAATTAACTTATGCTGGAAATCTGTCGACACTCAAGGGTGTC
>JAFQKG010000045.1 GCA_017397025.1 Erysipelotrichaceae bacterium
TGCAAAGTTAGCTTCAATGCCTTCTACTTCTAGCATTGCCTCAGCCGCTGGTGCACAGTTGTCCAGTGTCAAATCTACAAAATCGATCAGTTTCTGTCCCGATGAATGAACTGGGTCGACACTTCTTGCGTAACTGAGCGAACTCATTGCAATGACTTTGATGCCCATCTTCTTTGCTTCCCATGCCAAATCAACGACATGTTTTGTGCGTCCTGAAACTGATCCTACAAACAGCACATCTCCTGGCTTGATTGTTGATGCCTTCAAAATGTACGCTCCCAAACCTTCCATGTTCAAATCCATGTCGCTTCTGTCTCTTTCTCTGGCATCGGATTTCACATCCAATTTATACTGGAATGGACGATAGAAGAATGGCCCTCCTCCGCGGTCAATTAAGTCATTCTGAATAGAATGGCAAATTTCACTGAGATAAACATTGCCTCCATTTTCCAATGTGTCTGCAATCATTTTCCCTGCAGTCATGATATTTTCTCTTTGTGTTTTCTTGACTTGATCAATCAGCTGTTCCACTCTTTTTTGATAATCATCTAAAATCATAGTTTATACCCCCTTTTTCATTATTCATCAAAGTCTTTAATATTTCTAGTCTTTTCTTCTTGTTTATCCAAAAAATATGACATTATAATTCTTTTTGATAGCCTACAAACGTTCGCAGTACAGATAATCCATTACGTTGATAGTATCTTTTTCCTGCTTCATCTGTAGTCATGAAATACATTCTTTTACATCCTTTTTCTTTCATCTTTTGACATTGCAGATGAAGAAGAACACTGCCTATTCCTGTATTCCTATATTCCTTCGCAATTCCAATAGGACCAAATCGTTCAGGATTTTCATCAATTGCCCTCATGCAGAATCCAATAATCATTCCTTTTGGATTTAACACAAGAAGAATAACTTCTTCAGCTGTATGATTTTTCATCGCTGTTAAAGCGCTGCGCTTCCATCCTCCGCCAAATTCATGTTTTATAAAATTCAACAATTCTAAACTATAATCTCCATCAAATTCGATGAACTGATAACCTTCTTTTTCTAATTGCTGTTTTTTCATGATGATTCCTTCTGGAATGTGAATTCCATTCAAATCCATCCCCATGGAATAATGCATATCTTTTCTTTGATAGTTGTGCTTCTGAAAGAAAGAAGCTGCTTCAGGATAATGATTTTCATCAACTCCTGGGAAAAAGTAATTGGGACTGTATGCACCTAATGTTATGCTTTTTACTCCACGTTGAAGAAGTTCCTTCTCAGCTGTTTCCAGTAATAAAGTCCCTACTTTTTGTCTTCTAACCTTTGGATCAACAAACAGGACATTGATCCATCCTCTTTCTGGTTCAAGTCCTCTTTCCATATATGGAAATTTTCTTTTTGTTGCCATAATGAATCCTATCAGTCCTTCGCCATCAAATACAGTCCATGACAATGTTTCATCATAATTGTCATCATAGATTGCCTGCATGCGAAATTTACCAAGACTAATCTGATCTTCTGTACAGCATCTATTCCACAACTCAATAACCTTTCTCTCATCCCTTTGCTCAAACTGTCTTAGCTTCATATTTTCATCACCTGATTTCATTATATCTTTTTTATTTTGCTGCATAAACTATTTTGCTGCAAAATAAAACTGGAATTCACAAATTCCAGTTACTTTGATTCTGCCAGTTCTGCAATTTCCTCAAGCTGATGCATGACCGCTTCAGCATCCTCCTCTTCTGCCGAAAACATTGAATAATAGCTGTACAGTGCATATCCACGATAATTGTTTTTTTCCTTCGACTCTTCAATCTGCTTTCTAAGAAGATCGTCGTCACTTATCCATTCGTTGTCGTCGCTGTTTCCGCTCTTCTGATTGATTTTATATGCTCCTAATCCGACAATCAAATCAACATCCGTTCCCTTTACGACATCAGACCACTGGGAAAGTGTTGCGCTAAATGGTCTGCTTTGATTGGTATAGCCAAAATAAATCTGTGGAGCAATATAGTCAATCCACTCTTCTTTTACCCAGGTTTCTACATCGCCATAAATTGAATCTCGGCTGTATTCCAGATTTCCTGCAGGAGAAATGCCAAACCACAAATCATGATCGATCTGTTCCAGTTTTTTATCAATAGCCTTAATCAGCTCATTGACATTATTTCTGCGCCAGTCTTCAATGGATTGAGTCTGGTCGCTTTTTTGGTAATCCACTAAGTCAAAACTTTCATCCACATGATCGGGATAGAAATAGTCATCCATGTGAAGTCCATCAATCTCATAGTTCTCTGCGATTTCTGAAACAACTTCCAATATCATATCATGAACTTCCTGATAGGCAGGATTCAGATAATAACGATCTTTGTAATATATGATATTTCTATTTCCTTCGTTCACCCACCGTTTTACTTCATAGGAGTTAGGCACAGTGCCCATCTTCTCTTTATCAAATGAGCGGAAGGGATTGATCCAAGCCTCAACACGTAAATTATTTTGATGAGCTTTTTCAATAAAGATTTCTAATGGATCATAAACTAAAGAATCACCTATGTTTTTCCCAATATACTGCGTTGGGTAAATCTCCGAATCATAGTAAGCATCAGTAAATGCTGAAGCATGCAGATAGATGGTGTTGATTTTATAGTTCAGACAATTTTCTATGATCTCATCTACACTGTTTTCAAAGTCTGCCTGTGATTTGCCCCATAAGATTTGCGTATAATCAATATAACTAACCCATACTGCTCTAATTTCATCAGTGTTTCGCATAGCAAAACACCAATTAAGAATGAGAATCGTTATTAGAAATATTATAAATTTCTTTACCATAAGTCCTCCTTTATTTCATTCAAATGAGAAGAAAAGGAAGCTTATGCTTCCTGTCCTGTAATAAATTCACGATATGGCAGTGTTTCACACCAATCACAGAAAGCCTGCCATTCAGGAAGACGGTGTGTTCTTCTCTGTTTGTAAATCGTTTTCAACTGACGATAGTTGGTTGTCATACGCGCTGTCAGTCTAAAACCTGCAGGATTAGAATATAGGATTTCAAGGTACATTTTTTTCAGCTGCTCATTGACTTCTGGATTTGGATTCAGCTTGTTTGCCGCTTCCAATTCATTGTATGCCGCAACTTTCTCTTTCATGATTTCTACCATTCTTGGATCTACATATTCAATGTACGCACTATCTAAATCAAATTTTGTAATGCGATGCATTGTAGATTGCGAACTGATAAAATCCAGAAAATGATATCGTTCTGCTTCAACCCAAGCTTTATTTGAAAAAGTCAAATCGAACTGAATCAAAATCCCATTCAGAAAATTATCATGACCTTCGCCTTGACGGCTTGTCCCCAGCTTCATCACTGTTTTCGTCATTTCTGCATTGACCTTGGATAGATCAACTGCCATTGGATACTTGCTTCCTCGGATTGCGCTTTCAATCCCAAAAATTTCGACGTTGCTGATAACTTCATTCATCTTCATAATGTGTTTCCTTTCCTGCGCTTTTCAAGATGCATTGCTAAAACTGCAATGTCTGCTGGATTTACTCCAGAAATACGCGATGCCTGACCCATAGTTGCCGGCATGATTTTTTTCAGTTTTTGTCTACCTTCCAGTGATAAATGTTCTACTTCATCATAATCCATGTTTTCTGGAAGTTTAGTATGGTCCATCTTTAACAGACGCTCTGCTTCTTTCTTTGCCTTTTCGATATAACCTTCATATTTAATTTCAATTTCAGCCTGCCGTGCTGTTTTTGCATCAAGTTCAATGCCAACTGCGTTTGCAACTTTAATCAATGAAACATGAGGGCGTCGAACAAGCTCGTATAGACTGATTCCTTCACTCAAATCTTCAAATCCCCATTCATGAAGCAAATCATTTACAGACTGATTTCCAATGGAAATATGAATCCCTTTGATTTCTTCTTTCAATGCATTCAATCGATTCATCCAGTTTTGATAATGATCATATCGTTCTTTAGAGACTGAACCGACTGCCCATCCCTTTTCAGTCAAACGCTGATCTGCATTGTCATGTCTTAAAAGTAGACGAAATTCTGCACGACTGGTTAAAAGACGATAAGGTTCCTGCGTACCTTTTGTCACCAAATCATCAATCATAACTCCAATATACGCTTCATCTCGTTTCAGAATCAATGGTTCTTCTTTTCTGATTTTTCGTACTGCATTGATTCCAGCAATCAAACCTTGCCCAGCAGCTTCTTCATACCCTGAAGTTCCATTGATCTGTCCTGCACAGAAAAGACCTTTGATTGTCTTGAGCTCAAGAGATGGACGCAGCTGAAGTGGATTGATTGCATCATACTCAATCGCATAAGCATATTTTTTGATGACTGCATTTTCTAATCCTGGCAATGAATGAATCATTCTTTCCTGAACTTCATAAGGCATAGAAGTAGAAAAACCCTGTACATAAGTTGTATCCAACTCTTTGCTTTCTGGTTCCAAAAAAATCTGATGTCGTTCTTTGTCTGAAAAACGAACCAATTTATCCTCAATGCTTGGGCAATATCTTGGACCTACTCCTTTGACCACACCAGAATACATACTTGATCGATGCAAATTTGAATGAATGATTTCATGTGTTTCTGGAGCAGTATATGTCAGATAGCAAACTTCCTGTTCTTCAAACGGAAGTATATGATCCGTCATTGTGCTGAAGCTGAAGAACTCTGGTGTTCCTGGCTGCACAGTTGTTTTTGAAAAATCAATCGTTGAAGTAAGCACCCTCGCGGGTGTACCAGTTTTCAGACGGAATGTTTCAATTCCATGGTCTCTTAAACACTGTGATAATGTATTGCATGTCGGTTCATTGTCAGGCC
This sequence comes from Erysipelotrichaceae bacterium, assembly GCA_017397025.1. Lineage (GTDB taxonomy): Bacteria > Bacillota_I > Bacilli_A > Erysipelotrichales > Erysipelotrichaceae > RGIG1896. The sequence continues at coordinate 4,852 of JAFQKG010000045.1, forward strand.
CGCTCTCTGTCACCTGGTCTGAAACCATCACTAGTGATGACATGTATGTTCCTGTTGTTAAGATAACGCACGCTGATTTGACAATCCCTTGATTTTTAAGACGAACTCCTTTGACTTCATTTTCTTCTATGATTAAATCAGTAACCATATCTTCTATCAATGTCAAATTTTCTTGACACTTCAACTCATTTTGCATCGACTTTGCATAAGCCAGTTTATCTGACTGAACACGCAGAGACTGAACACCTGGGCCTTTGGTGGTATTCAACATTTTAAACTGAAGTGCTGTTTCATCTGCAGTTTTTCCCATCTGACCACCTAAAGCATCTATTTCTCTGACCACAATTCCTTTAGCTGGCCCACCTACCGATGGATTGCATGGCATTTTAGCAATCTGATCAATATCCAATGAAACAAGCGCAGTCGCACATCCCATACGTGCTGAAATCAGTGCTGCTTCACATCCAGCATGACCTCCGCCAACAACCAGAACATCTACCTGATTGACTGTGTTCATTTCATCACATCCTTTCCAATTCTCTTTCATTTTATCATAGAATGTATATCTCAAAAAGAAAAGAAAAACATATAAAAAAGAAAGAATATCAGATTGATATTCTTTCCTGCATCTTTCTTTAATTAAGCGATGACTTTCTGTTCGCGAAGAATAGTTTCCAGAGCTGCTACTGCTGTTTCTTCATCTTCACCATCACAAGTGATTGTGATTTCAGTCTGAGTTGGAATTCCCAGTCCCATTACAGCCATGATAGATTTCATGTTAGCTGTTCTTCCAGTACCATCTGCTTTAGCAACAGTTACGCTGCATTTGAACTTAGAAGCTGCTCTTACTGCTTCAGTTGCTGGTCTAGCGTGCAGACCTACTGGATCGATAACTACGGCATTAAATTGTTTCATTCTTTTTTCCTCCTGAGTATGTACTACTTCTTATAATAGTTTATCGTATTCTTAAAGAAATCTCAACAGTCAATCTCGATTTACAATAGCAGAAATCATCGAAGTGTCCTGATCTGATACAAACGTAAAGCGTACAGACAGTTCATATGGATAATTTCTCAAAATCAAATCTTTGATCAACACACAATGACCTATACAATACTGCATTGTATCATCATACTCTTTTCCATAAACAACCGGAATTATTACTTCAACTTCTTTATCTTTGATACAGAAAGCCTCCATTTTGTAGGAAGACAGACTTTCTTCAGTATGTTCCTGAAGATATTGTTTCATCATCTTTCTGATTTTTTTCTGCTCCCATTCTTTATAGATGTGCGTTTTGCACTGTTTAAGAGCCTGAGTAACTGCAAAGTGAAGCTGATCTTCCTGTATATCAATCTGCTGTTCTTCAGCATTGATCAAAGACCACATATCAACTCCGCTTTCTGAAGCAATCTCAAGAATTTTGTTTGTAACCTTGGCATCATCTTTGTCCAGATAAATATAACTCTCCAAGTTAGCGTTGACATTGATTCCCACTTCGCTTAAATACACCGGACTTTGGAAGAACACTACATCTTCCAAATAAATACAATTCAGCTTTTCTGGAAGTGTCTTTGTTTTTGAAGCTCGCAATACAGCTTCTTTACATGCCTCTTTTGAATCATATCCGTTTTCTTTTTCATATGTTTCCCACATCTGCTTAAAAGTCATTGTCTGACTTTTTGAACAGCGTCCATAACCAGTTAATGCTTTTTCTTTCGCGCGAGGTGATGTTTTTACAAGAAAAAAGAGATAATCGCCTTCATTGAAATCTGCAAATTTTTTCGTATAGCTTGGCCTCCAGAAATTCATTGTGCGATTTCCATTGATACGATGATATTCAATCATTTGACTATTTGTTACATAAGCAATAGATGCCATACATTCACCTCAAATCATATGTTTATTTTATCATATTTTATCAAACATCTGAGAATCTTTTTCATTTGCAGAAAAGAAAAAACTGCCGAAGCAGTTATTTAAAATCAAAATATTGTTCAAGCAGTGCACTCAATGTATTATCTGTTTTTGTCCATCGATAGAAATATTTAATTTCATTCACAATTATTTGACTGTAGTCACAAATCAGTATTTCATTTCCTTTTTGATCAAAAAATTTCATTTCATATGAGATTTTTCCAGCACCTCTAGGTTCAATAAATTGATCATATATCACAATAGAGTCTAATTTATGCATCAATTCATTGATTTCTTTTTGATTTTCAATGACGACAGTTTGTGAATATTCTGTATTAGGCAGAGCAACGATTTCAATTTTAACTGGATTAAATTCGATGAAATCTGTAATGCGATATGCTCTTTGATAAAGAGTGTCATCCGGTAGAACTTGGAGAATCTCAATTGATCCTTTTTTCTGTAACTGTCTGAATGTCAATCTTACAGTATCACCTATTTCATAGTCCTCAAACATCTTGTGATTTATATCAATTTCCGGAATATTTCGAACTTCGGCGGTTTCAATGTCTTCTATATACGGATACAGCAGGATAGTATCTTTCATTTCAATAATTTCTGCAACACAGCTATAAACGCCTTCTTCTTTAAAACGAATCCATTCTCCATCTATCACAACATCAACCATTCCAACTTCTGAATATTGATATTCATATCCTGTACCAAAATTAGATTGATTATTCTCTATTGGATAACGATAGCTTTCTATTGCTGACGATATTACCCCATCCATCACACCACATCTTATTTCGGAAATTATTTCATCCGTACAAAGATATAATTTTTCATTAATCTTGACAGCTTTTTTTGTTTCTTCAACGGAGGAGATTTCATTTAAAGACTTGTAAAAATCTTCATGACATTCGTAAATTCCTGTGTATGGCAATTCAGCATAATACTTTCCATTCTCACTGTAAAAATACAGCACCTCTTCTCTTTCATGATTAAGTTCAATGTAGTAGTCTATTTTTTGAACAGGCCTATCATGAATAGATTGCTTGTTTGTGGGAATCATTTCTTCAAGCATTTTAATCATTTCTGCCGACTGCTCTTCGTTCAAACTATTTCTCACTTGTTGATCCATGTTGCAGACAACTGCTTGTGCATTCTCTGGAAAATTCAGTTCTGGAGCTTTTGGTACAGATGTACATCCGTAAATCAGACAGCAAACAATCATTACAATTAGTTTTCTCATAGAACTTGCCCCCTATCATTATCCTACCATATCACAAGTTAGTTTTTTGTTAGAAAAGTCTCTGAGTTTTCAGAGACTTCATTTCATAAGCCGTGCAATTTTTTTGCCAGCTTTATACCCTTTTTGATAGAATTCAACCAAATTATTGCCAACATACTCATTTTGATAAACCAATTCCATAGTGATTGGCCCATCATAATTGCATCTTTTCAGCTGATCTGTCAGCCAGTTCCAATCAATGGTCCCTTCAAATGGAATCAAGTGCTGATCCTTAACACCAAAGTTATCATGAAGATGAACACAAAAAATCTTATTTTTCAGCATTTCAAAATCAAGTTCATCCTGAAAGTGTGCATGAAGATGTCCGCTATCTAAGCAGATACCAACATTCTCATTTTTGATATGATTTAACACATATTCCTGATAACCTTTTATTTTAGTGTTTTCAAATGCAATTTTTATGCCAAGCTGCTTTGCGGTATCCGCAATGATTTGGAGTCTTCTAATTCCAGTTTCATTTGGTCCGGGTGCTTCAGACTTGCTGGTAAGATGCATGCAGACAAGATCAATTCCATTTTCTTTACAGATTTGCAAATCTTTTTGATAGCGTTCAACAAGAGCCTCTCCTGCTTCATTTTCAATCCATAGGTTATTGATTCCTTGATATCCAAGATGCGCAAAAATAACATTCAGTCCGCATTTTTGTACATATTCAAGCTGTTGTTCCTGAGTAATTTCCCAATCTTTATTATACCATTCAATAAAGACATCCTTAAATCCTGCTTTATAGATCGCATCAATTGTTTCTAATGGCGTGACTGTCTGATTTGCATTGCTGATGGTTGTCACGATTTTCCTCATATCTCTCACTTCCCTTTACATTATCATAACTTTTGTTATCCTTTATGGCAAGATGTTCACAATTTGAATATCTCGCTTTTTACTTTTAGCATCATTCTTTCATTTAGTCCATCAACAGCTTAATGAAACAAATGAAAAAAAGGCAAAGATTCTTTTTGAAGAACTTTGCCTTTTTTGGAGAGATGCAATACTTCTGGTTATTAGAGGATTCGCAAATAGAAATCAAGAAAAGGACTTGTTTTTGTATTTGCTTGAATATGAACTTTTCGGGATTGTACATTATCTAATCATAAGGAGCGTAAAGATACCTAAATATCTAAGCCAGTCACTATCCCGATAAAGTATACCTAAAAAAAGTTCCTTTTTAATCCGAATCAATTTGATAACGAATTGTAAAGCCACTTGAACACTTACCCCTCATATAAATAGAATACTTGAATCACATTTGTTTTGTATAGTTGCAGATAAGCCAAAGTGTCACATTCACAAAAAAGGAGTCACCTTGAGGAAGAACCATGGTGACTCCAAGAGAAAAAATATTTCTATTTAATCAATAATTATTCAGATAATGCTTCAGTAACAACTTTAGCAACCTGAACGCCAGATGTCATAGCCCAAGTGAATGTAGAGCTTGGAAGATACAGGTCACCCTGGCATCCGCCAACAACTTCACCAGCAGCATACAGACCAGCAACAGGCTGTTCTGATGTGTTCAGAACCTGCATATTTTCATTGATGCAGATACCACCCAATGAAGTAGAATAACGTACAGACATTTCAATTGCATAGTATGGACCTTCTTCAGCAATTGTAGTGTTCAATGGACGTCCATATTCATCTGCAGTTGCCCCTGAATTAACAGTTGCATTGAACTTGTCAATTGTATCCTGAAGTGCATCAGCAGGAACATCAATCTTAGCTGCTAATTCTTCCAGAGTTTCACCCTTCTTATAGAATGGCTGTCCTGTATAGTCATCAGCAGTCCACTTAGCTGGATCATCAGCATTGAAGATACCTCTTCCAGACATACCTGCATTCCACGCATCATAGTTTGCCTGGTCCATAAACAGATAATGTCTTTCGTTCTGTTCCATAGCAGCTAAAAGTTCCCAGTCATGACCAACTTCAGCACCAATTCTTACACCATCCTGGTTAATCAGGATACCACTCATCTTATTGAATACAACATAACCCATGTTTGTATACTGAGGAGCACCACTTGGAAGAATCATACTGTGAACAGCACGGTTAACCCAAGGAATATTACGAGTAGCACCATCAACAGCTTCAATCATTGTCAAAGCATCTCCATCATGTCCAGAATGTCCAGAATAACGGAACAGCTTCAGATATTCTTCAGGAACGATGTCACGGTTATGACCATAACCACCTGTTGCCAGAATAACAGCCTTTGCATTGATAGTGTAGCTAGCTTCTTTACCAGTTGCCTTCACACCAACAACAGTACCATTATCCACAATCAGTTCTTCAGCCTTTGTGCTCAGATACAGTTTTGCACCAGCATTCAGCATCTTTTCTTTCAATGTCTGCATAACGCCAGTACCACTTCCATCCATAGAGAATGTGTTTCCTGAACCAGTCTTGTTGTAAGGCATAGCACCACCATCTTCAGATACGATCCAGTTGAAGTTTTCAGCCAAGAAGCTCATGTACAGATCAACTGTAGGTTCATGGTTCTGATAATGACCCTGAGCCATCAGACGTTCTTTCAATGCTTCTACTGAGTCTTCATAACCCAGTTCATTCTGCCAATCACTGTCAGTACCCAGCATAGATCCGCCGGCCATCGCACTAGCACCACCTACTAAAGGTGTCTTTTCAATAATAACTACATTGTAGCCTTCTTTTGCAGCATAGTAAGCAGCCATCATACCTGCACCGCCAGCTCCAACAACTACGATATCAGCATCAATTGTTTCAGCCTTTAGTTCACCAACAACAGGACTTGCACCAAATTTATCCATATCAGCACCTGCCTGAGTCAGAGCATCCTTTACAGCTGTTCTGAAACCTGCAGAAGTCACTGTAGCACCAGAAACCAGATCAACAGAATATGTCTGATATTTGATCATTTCTTCAATCATAACAGGCATAGCCGCTTCACCGATACCAAATGTTTCATGTGCATCAACAACTGTGATATCAGTAATTGCATCTTCAGTTACAGTAACATCAACTTTAATGTCACCCTTAAAACCTGTACCCACTGAAGTATAAGTACCAGGAGTCATTTTTGCTACTGGATCTGGTGTAGGTTCTACTGGTGCAGTTGTACAGCCAGTCATCAACATCAATCCACATAACAAAACTGCGATTAATCGTTTCATCTTTCTTTCCTCCTTACTAGACGAACGGTCTATTACAAGTATAGTGAAACAAATCACATCTGTCAATCTATAGACCTGTCATGGCTGAAAGTCGAATCATAAATTTTGACGAAAAGGCCAAAATCATTCATTATTATTATGAAGATCACAAGACAGAAGAAAGAATCGAAGTCAAAGAACAGGTCATTGAGTTCATGAAAAAACTTGTTCAGCACATTCCTGAACCTCAATTCAAAATGATTCGTTGTTGTGGGTTATATGCCACATGCAATCATAACCATAAAAGTGCAGCGAAGAAAATGCGCGAGAAATCATGCAGAGTAAAGAAAGAGTTTTCCTATCGCAGAGAACTTATTGAAACCTTCGATACTTTTCCACTTTTATGTTCATGCGGGACATATATGGAATACATTGACTATTGGGTACCACCATCAAGAAGAAGCATGATGACTATGAGGAGGAAATGCCTGATTGGGTCTATGGTGAAGAAGCCTTATTCCTGAAAGAAGAAGGTATAACAGATCCTCCATGTTGGAATTGCCCAAAATGTCATCAAGATTCCTTGTATCGTAAAAGTATCGTATTAAATTCCAAATAGAAGCATCTGATAAATACATCTCTTTTTAAGTGCGTGCCAGCCAAAAATGACTGGCACTCATTTTTCTCTAGCTCTGATAGAACTATCCTATTAAAAAATGAAAAAGGAGTTCTCACTCACTACTGTTCATAGTGTTGAAAACTCCTTTTTTCATCTTTCTAGGTCTCTGCTTCTCACAGATGTCTTCGTTCAAACACTCTCTTTTTTAGAATATTCCGTATGACTCTCCTGAATCATGAACTCCCATGTTCAATGCTGCAGGTACTTTTGGAAGTCCTGGCATTGTCATAATATTACCAGTCAAAACAACCACAAATCCTGCGCCCTTTGAAATCCTGAGTTCTTTAACATGAATATCAAATCCTTCAGGACGTCCAATCAGTTTATCATCATCTGATAGAGATGATGGTGTTTTTGCCATGCAGACAGGAAGCTTATCCCATCCCATAGATTTAAACAATTCAAGCTGTGCCTGCGCTTCTTCAGAGAAGACAACTTCTTTGCCGCCATAAATTCTAGTTACGATTGTTTCTATTTTGGATTCAAGGGTCTGATCCAGTTCATACAGAGGATGATAGTTTGAAGGCTGCTCGCAAAGTTCTACAACTGCATTCGCAAGATCAACCGCTCCTTTTCCTCCATTTGCCCAAGCATCTGATTCTACAACTGGATGGCCATTTTCTTTACACCAGTCAAACAACGCCTTAACTTCTTCAGGAGTATCTTTCGCAAACTTGTTGATTGCAACAACGTAAGGTACTCCATATTCTTTGATAGACTGAATATGTCGTTCAAGATTTTTGACACCTTCTAAAAGTGCCGGAATATTTTCTTGTGTCAGTTCATTCTTGTCCATACCGCCATGCATCTTTAAAGCGCGAATTGTAGCGACCACTACAACTGCATTTGGCTTGATTTCAGCCTTTCTGCATTTAATATCCATGAACTTTTCAGCACCCAGATCAGCTCCAAAACCTGCTTCTGTAACAACATAATCTGCAAGTTTCAAAGCCATACGTGTTGCAATGATACTATTGCATCCATGAGCAATGTTCGCAAATGGTCCACCATGAATCAAAACAGGTGTCTTTTCTAATGTCTGAACAAGATTAGGTTTTACTGCTTCTTTCATAACAACTGCGAGTGCCCCCGCAACATTCAGGTCACCTACTGTCACTGGCTGATCATCATACGTATAGGCAACTATTGCTTCGCTGATTTTCTTTTCAAAATCTTTTAAATCTTTTGACAGGCACAAAATAGCCATTACTTCTGTTGCAACAGTGATGACAAAGCCATCTTTACGTTCAACACCATTGGTTCTTTTTTCCTGTGCAATCGTAATACTTCTGAGTGTTCTATCATTCATATCCAGACAGCGTTTCCATACAACTTTTGTTGGGTCAATATTCAATGGGTTTCCCTGATAAATACTGTTATCCAGCACTGCACTAATCAGATTATTGGCAGTTGTGATTGCATGCATATCGCCTGTAAAATGAAGATTGATTTCTTCCATTGGAACAACTTGAGCCATACCGCCGCCTGTTGCTCCACCTTTCAATCCAAATACAGGTCCAAGACTTGGTTCTCTAAGACATCCCATGACATTTTTATTGATTTGAGAAAGTCCATCTACCAGACCAATGGTCGTAGTAGATTTTCCTTCACCTGCTTTGGTTGGTGTAATAGCGGTCACAAGAATCAATTTTCCATCTTTCTTATCTGCCAGTCTATCCATCACTGACAAATTGATTTTCGCCTTATAGTTTCCATACATTTCAAGAACATCTTCATCAATATGTGCTTTTTTTGCAATCACATCAATACGTTCCATTACATTTTCCTGTGCAATCTGCAAATCTGTTTTCATAAATTTACCTTTTCCCTTTAAATTTTCTTTCTTCCTTCAATTGCTTTGATCAATGTCAGTTCATCTGCATAATCCAGATGTCCTCCCATTGGAAGTCCATAGGCAATTCTTGTCACAAGAACACCTTTTCCAGATAATATTTTGTCAAGATAAAGAGCAGTTGTTTCTCCTTCCATAGTTGCGTTGGTTGCAAGAATAATTTCTTTTGTTTCGTCATTTAATCGTTCCAAAAGACTCTTTATATTCAAATCCTCAGGAAGAATTCCTTTCGTTGTTGAAATCAATCCTTGAAGCACATGATAAACCCCTTTGTATTCATTGGTTTTCTCCATCGCAATGATGTCTTTCATAGACTGTACAACACAAATTGTATGGTGATCCCTTGATGAATCTGAGCAGATGCTGCACTTATCTTCTTCGGTCAGATTCCCGCAAACGGGACAAGTTTTTATTTTTGTTTTTACATCAAGCAGTGCTTTTGCGAATTCTTCAACATCTTCAAGACTTGCATCCAACATACTTAACGCATATCGTTCAGCACTTTTTGCACCAACTCCTGGTAACAGCCGAAAAGATTCGACCAGTTTCTCTAATGAAGCTGGAATCATTAGAACATTCCTGGCATCTTCACACCTTGTGTGAGTGCTCCCATTTTTTCTTCACGATCTTTCTTTGCATCTGCAAGGGCTTTGTTGACAGCCAGCATCACACTTTCTGCAACAACTTCTGCATCATCCATCATTTCTTTATCAATTTCGATGGATGTAATTTCCATCGTCCCCAAAACAACCGCTTTGACTGCCCCGCCTCCTGCAGTTGCTTCATAGACGGTTTCATTCAACTCTTTCTCGATTTTTGAGATTTTAGCCTGCATTTGCTGTGCCTGCTTCATCAATGCCTGAATATTCATTTTTACCTCCTAAATTATTTTAATATTTTCTTTTCCAAACAAATCGAACAATTTCTCTTCTGTTGATTTTTCAAAAACTTCTTCTTTAATTTCTTCTTTTTTACGAATTGGATCAATCACAACCGGCTGAGGCAAAGTGCCTTGAGCTCTTCGCTGAATAAAGAGTTTTGTGCACTCCCTAAACATCTCTTCAGTAATCACAAACAGATGTTTTTCGATATGAAGGTATTCCCACAAAAATGGTTCAATTTCATTTTTCATTTCATTCAGCTCATTGCTTAATGCTTCATACGGAGCTGCCAATAATATAAAGTCTTTTCCACTTGCTGCAATTGTACAATCCTTTAAAAGATTGGCTTCTTTAGCTACTGATAAATTAAGTGTTAATAAAGATAATTGAGACCAATTATCAATATCATTTGCTTTATATTGTTTATTTCCTTGAACAAGAAGCCCTAATACAAACTCATAATCCAATTGAATATCCTTCAGAATAGCTCTTCGTTCTTCCTGCTTTTCTGCTGGTTTCTTAGCTTCCTCAAGTTCAAATAAATTTGGACTTCCTTCCATTGCTGTTTCTACATCTTCTGATTCCAGCAACATAGAAGTTTGTTCTTCTTTTTGATTCTGTTTTTGTTCTACAAACAGATTCTCTTCAGCAGCAATCTGAACTTTTTCGTTTTTCTCTTCAATATCCGTCTTCTTTTCTGATGACAATTCAATTTCTCTATGATTACATATCACGGTTGTATCATCTCGAATGGTCATCATTTTCAAAAGACTGACTTCAAAGTATGAGGTAACACTTGAGGCATTGCGGTACTTTTCCATCGTTTCCATCAATGCATCCATCATCTCAATCAACTGCCGAACAGGACACTGCTGAAGCAACGAACTTGCTTGCTCAGCACTCAATTTTTCAAGCAAAGATTTATCTTTTGTATAACTGTAAATTACTGTTTCTTTAATCAATTCAATCAGATCAGAGGTCAGACGTTTGATATCAGTCCCCTTTTCTGACAATGTTTTAATGCGATTCATCAAAACACTTGCTTCATGATTGAACACATTAGAGAGCATCTCTAATTTTTCTTCAGTAGTTGTAATTCCATAAATAGCATTTACATCCTCTGCAGTAATATGATCTTGTGCATAAGCAATGCATTGATCCAGAATACTTAGCGCATCTCGCATTCCCCCATCTGCTAAAGAAGCAATCAATTTTAATGCTTCTTTTTCAACATAAAGATTCTCCTTCTTTACGATACCCTCCATACGTTCTACAATTTCCTCAAAAGGGACACGTGTAAAATCATATCTTTGACAGCGAGAAATAATGGTTGGAAGCACTTTGTGAGGTTCAGTTGTCGCAAGTACAAAAATCACATGTCCAGGAGGTTCTTCCAATGTTTTTAACAACGCATTAAAAGCACCTGCAGAAAGCATGTGCACTTCATCAATAATATATACTTTGTAAGTCGCCTCAATTGGCGCATATTTTACTTTTTCAATAAGATCTCTAATTTCATCTACACCATTGTTGCTGGCTGCATCAATTTCAATAATATCAGGATGATTTCCTTTTTGAATAGATAGACAGCTATCACAGCATCCGCATGGACTATTTTCTCGATCATGACAATTCACAGCCTTTGCCAGAATTTTAGCAATTGATGTTTTACCTGTCCCTCTCGGCCCACAAAAAAGATATGCATGAGCTATTTTTTGTCTTTTTACTGCATTTTTTAACGTTTGTACAATATGTTGCTGACCAGCCACATCATCAAAATCAACAGGGCGATAGGTACGATATAACGCTTTATAACTCATAATTTCATCCCTCCTCGCTCATGCAACCATTATACCAAAATCTCACTTTAACTTAAACTTAAAAGAAGAATTTACGATGAAATTCTTCTTTCTCTTTTTCTTTTAAAAAATTCTTTGAGTAGCTTAGAAGTTTCTTCTTTCATCACTCCACCTTCTACTTCTGGATAGTGATTTAATCCTTTCACTTCATTGATGTTGAAATTGCTACCAAAAAAACCACCTTTTGAATCATACGCTCCAAATACAACCTTTTTGATTCTTGATTGCTGAATAGCTCCTGCACACATTGGACAAGGCTCTAATGTCACATACAGTTCACACTCTTCTAAACGCCATGTACCAAGTTTTTTACATGCTTTTTCAATACATAGTATTTCTGCATGATGTGTTGAAATTTGCTTTGTCTGACGCGTGTTATGAGCTCTTGCAATAATTTTTCCTTCTCTTACAATAATTGCACCAATTGGGACTTCATCTTTACATTCAGCTTTTTTTGCTTCTTTGATGGCTTCCTTCATGTATTTTTCATTCAATTCCATCACTGAATCCTCTTTCCATTTAAATATGCTTTCATCAGTTCATCATTATGATACACAAGTTTCAGCAAAAAAAATGGTTCTTTTTCCTTTAACAGTTTCAAAAAAATTCTATCTCCTGCCCAAAGATTCAGCTGCTCAATCTCTGAACACTTTATCCACTTCAAATCCCCCTCATCACATTCTTTTACAAGTTCACCAGAAAAACACTTGCTCGTAAATAAATGCATATATTCAGGATCATCATTATTATAACAAAACGTCACTATTCCTCTAGGTGTACATTCATGAACTGTTAAACCTGTTTCTTCAAAAATTTCTCTTCTTGCACATTCATCTGGACTTTCATTAGATTCAAATTTACCTCCAACTCCAATCCACTTTCCTTTGTTCACATCTTCCTTTTTCTTCACTCGATGCAACATCAGCATTTCATCATCTCTCAACAGATAGCAAAGCGTCGTCAATTTCATGAAATCACCCCGTTTTGATACAAAAAAGGGTACACACAAACATTGGTTCTTATGGCTGCTACGTTCCCGTCCTGACCAGATTCAAACATATTTGTTGTACCGATATGTATTATACCCTATCCTGCACTTTTCAACAAGTCATTTTTATCTTTATGATTTCTTTCAAATTTCTTTTTTTGGTTTTTCTTTGTTATTTATCTTTGACTGATATGATTTTTATGGAGTACTCTTTATGAAATCCTTTAAACTTCTTTTCATTGTTATACTCTGTGTTTCAGTCATTTATCTTTATCATGCTGTTGTTTACTGGAATCTAATACCCGCACACTCTTATTCCTCTGAAGATTTCCAAATCATCGAGTACATAAGCCCCTTTGATATTGATCATGATGGTGTTGATGATGCCCACGACATTTTATTCGGTGCAAGGAAATATGTCAATTCTGGCTTAAAATATAAAAGTGCCTATTATGATGGTGGCTATCCAAGCGATGAATATTCTGTTTGTACAGACGTTATTTGGAATGCCTTTCAAAATGCTGGATATTCCTTAAAAGACCTCATCGATGAAGATATCGCACATTTTCCCAATCTATATTCTTTAGATGAACCGGATCCAAATATTGATTTTAGACGAGTTAAGAACTTAAAAGTATTTTTCGACCATCACGCCGAAAGCTTAACGCTTAATATCAACGAAATAGATCAATGGATGCCAGGTGATATTGTGACATTTTCACCAAGTCATATTGGTATTATTTCAGATAAAAGGAACTCTGATGGTATTCCTTTCTTAATCCACCATGGAGGCCAACCAATTAAAGAAGAAGATTGCATTGTAAAACGAAATATGGTTATTACTGGTCATTATAGATGGAAATAAGCGTTTCACGTGAAACACTTATTTTTATATTAGAACATGATAATTCATTAACACTTCACTTAATGCTATGTTTAATTTCTTTTCAAATTATCTAATTCTTTTTCATTATCATATAGTTTCAATCATTCATTTCATCACAATTCAATCTCCATATTGATCTAGAGTGATGTGTATTACAAGTTCTTTGGAATGATATACCAATTCATCATTGATTATAATCGGATGAAATGCCAACTCTACTGATTCTGTCACTATTTACATTTCCTCTAAAAACAAAGTTTTCATTCTATCCAATTAGCTAAGCTCAGAAGTACATGGTTTATTAATAAAATTGAATATCCTTTATGCGTTTCACATTTTCTAATCAACGTATTCAGTTTTTAGTTCACTATCAAAATATAGATTTTGCTATTTTTATTAATTCTATTTTTCACGCTCTCACTCATTTGTGTTTCACGTGAAACAATGTGTAATGAATTAAACAAAGCATAGTCAATTATAAATGTGCAGATTGAACATTACGTTAGTCCATTCAATTTTCATTTAAAATGGATATCAAAAAAACAAGCCGACCAAATATCGGCTTGTTCATTCATTATTTTTTACGAAGCAGTAAATCTTTACCGCCCATATAAGGTCTTAATGCCTTAGGGATACGAATATCTCCTTCTTCTGTCAAGTTGTTTTCAAGGAACGCAATTAGCATTCTTGGTGGAGCAACAACAGTATTATTCAATGTATGTGCAAAGTATTTGCCATTTTCTCCGTCAACACGGATTCCAAGACGTCTTGCTTGAGCATCTCCAAGATTTGAACAGCTTCCAACTTCAAAATACTTTTGCTGACGAGGTGACCACGCTTCTACGTCACAACTCTTCACTTTCAAATCAGCAAGATCACCAGAGCAGCATTCCAGTGTGCGTACAGGAATATCCAATGAACGGAAGAAATCAACACTGTTCTTCCACATCACATCATACCACTTCATGCTGTCTTCAGGTTTGCAGACAACAATCATTTCCTGTTTTTCAAACTGATGGATACGATATACACCACGTTCTTCAATACCATGAGCACCAACTTCTTTACGGAAGCAAGGAGAATAAGAGGTCAATGTTTGAGGCAGCTGATCTTCTTTAAGAATAGTATTAATGAATTTACCAATCATTGAATGTTCAGATGTACCAATCAGATACAAATCTTCACCTTCGATTTTGTACATCATATTTTCCATTTCAGCAAAACTCATAACTCCAGTTACGACATCACTGCGAATCATAAATGGCGGAATGTAATAAGTAAAACCACGATCAATCATGAAATCACGAGCATAGCTTAAAATGGAAGAATGAAGGCGAGCAATATCACCTTTCAAATAATAGAAGCCATTTCCACTTGTACGACGCGCTGCATCTAAATCAATACCATCTAAAGCTTCCATAATATCAACATGATATGGAATATCGTAGTCAGGAGTATAAGGTTCTCCAAATTTTTCGATTTCAACGTTTTCGCTGTCATCTTTCCCAATAGGAACAGAAGGATCAATAATGTTTGGGAGTACAAGCATGATGTTACGAATCTTTTCTTCTAGTTCAACTTCTTGTACTTCTAAATTTTTAATTTCATCCCCTAGATGTGCAACCATTCTTTTTGTTTCTTCTGCTTTATCTCTCTGCCCTGTTTTCATGAGCATACCAATTTCTTTTGAAGCAGAATTTCTTTGAGCTCTCATTTCATCAGCTCTTGTTTTTGCAGCACGATAAGTCTTATCAAGTTCAATTACTTCATCGACTAATGGCAGTTTTGCATCCTGAAATTTCTTTTTGATATTTTCTCTAACAACATCAGGATTTTCTCTCAGCAACTTAATATCCAGCATTTCATTTCCTCCTTAAATAAAAAAGGAATCCTCCATCAGGGACGATTCCTCGTGTTGCCACCCTATTTGTAATTGTTACACGTGAAACAATTACCACTCTTACAGATAACGGCTGTGACCGGAAAGTTTTACTTTCACTCCAAGGTAGATTTCATTGATATTTTTAAGCAGTTCACACCAACCACTGCCTCTCTTCATAAAGCCATCAATTACTTATCCTTATCAACGATTTAGCATCTTTATTTAAACATCTTAACATCTGAAAGTCAATTCACAAATCTCATAAAACAAAACAAACATCAGAATCAAAAAAACAATTCAGAAAATAACATATCTATATCAAACTCTAGGCAATAATATTTTACATAAAAGATCAACAGCAAATTACTTACCATTTACTTGATAAATAAAAGATAATGTATATTATATGATAATGATATTTGTTATTGCTAATAATAAAATGAACTTTAAATGAACAAGAAAGTTAAAGAAAACAGATGCAAAACTGCATCTGTCATAATTTTACTTTTTAGTACCTTTAAAGTTTTTATCCTGTGGAACAACTCGATTACCGGCATAATGCTGACGATTATAAAAATTCTGAGTATTGAATTGTTGAACATCTTTTGTTTGATGCTGAAGTTCAATCATATCTTCTTCAATCGCAAATTCTTCAGCTGCTTCAAGCTGAGAATGATTGCTTGAATTTGATTTCTTATAGTAATCATCGTGTTGTTGACTGCTTTGATTGATCAAATTATTTGTATTGATTTCTTTCTTTTGATTCTGATTTCTATGAAATAATTGTTGTCTACTTTTTTTATTTTCCATTTCTTTTCACCTCGCACTATTAGAGTGGAAGTAAAAGAAACAATATATTCATCATTCAATTGTCAAAATTTTACTGATGTTTATGCCTCCACGCATAATATTCTTCATCTTTTTCAAGATTAATTGTTTCATGAGAAACATCGTCATAAAGATAAAAAGTTTCATCACTAAACAATTCAA
>JAFQKG010000046.1 GCA_017397025.1 Erysipelotrichaceae bacterium
GATGATTTTCTCAAGTTTTCCTAATTCTCCCCACGATGAAGAATGTGACTCAGGAAGTCGAATATAATCAACAATGTCCTTCAGCAGATTCCTAATCTTTTCATCAACTTGAACAATTGCTTCATCTAGTTCATCTTCATAGACTGCATAATGATGAATCAAATTCAAGACAAAGGCAATGACAACTCCAATCAATACAAGAAGAAACTCATTGACAATGAAATCATAACTGAAATCCTGTTCAGTCAGAAAATGAATTGCGATCAAGGCATTGATTGAAAGCGTTGCCTCTGCTTTAAAGGCAATCACAGCTGTTGCAACAATTATCATAACCAGAGTAAACGCTAGAATTGGAATCGAAATTCTTTGAAAGAGAATCAATGAACAAAAAACAGTCATAAAAAAGGTCAAAAGACGCTGAACAATAAGCTTCACTGTCCCTTTTTTTGTTGTCAGCAGCGTCAAAAGTGCAACGGTTCCTGCTGAAGTCGGAAACTGAAGATCAAGCAGCTGTGCAATGACAATCGCCAAAACAGTTCCTATAGCGATTTTAAATCCTTTTAACAGGATATGTCTGTACTTCTTCAAAACATTTCACCACAATTCTTTATATTGAGTATATCAGATTTCCGAAAAGAAAACAGTACAACCTGTACTGTTACTTGACACGATAATCGCCTCGGTTTGCCTTTCTGAATCGGATTTCAGTACCTTTCGCTATTCGTACATAGTTTTCACGATGCTTCCAGCCAATGAGAGCACTAGCCAATAGTACAATTCCTGCACCATGAAGATTCCCTGAAATAAAGGCAATCAATGCAGGAAACGTCAAAATCACACTGACTGTTCCAAGCACAATGTAATCTGTCATTAGTGTGACTACTGCTAAAAGTACTAATACTGCTAATCCAAATTTTAAATCCAGAGCCAATGCCATCCCAATAAACGAAGCTAGGCCTTTTCCACCCTTGAATTTTAGATAAAAAGGAAAAATATGGCCAAAGACTGCTGCAACTCCGGCTGCTTCTTTAACATAAGTTGCTTCAGGAAACAGTATCCCTGCCAGGATAACCGCCAGCAAAGCTTTTCCTGCATCATGTACCGCAACAAGAATTCCAGCTTTCCACCCCATTAGAATCATAGCATTGGAAGCTCCAAGATTCTTTGAACCTTTGTTTCGTATATCAACATGATTGATTTTAGCCAAATAATAGGACATGCTGGATGTTCCCAGCAGATATGAAAACAGTATTACAATGAAATATTCCATAAAATCCCCTTTATGTTTATCTACACCTCAAATATATCACAAATCCTTCTTTTCAAGAAATTGTTTTTCTTATACGCAAAGAAAAAGTGCAGTTTATACTGCACAATTTGTTTATTCAAATTCAATAGTTCCTGGAGGCTTGGACGTAATATCCAGAAGCACACGATTGACATGTGGAACTTCATTAACAATACGATTTGAAATGATTCCTAGCACATCATAAGGAATCTGAGCCCAGTCAGCAGTCATACCATCAATAGAAGTCACAGCACGAATCGCAATAGCATAAGCGTATGTTCTCTGATCCCCCATAACACCAACTGATTTCATATTGGTCACTGCTGTAAAGTACTGCCAAATATCACGCTGAAGGCCTGCCTTTGCGATTTCTTCTCGTAAAATTGCATCTGATTCTCTCACCATCATCAGTTTTTCTTCTGTGATTTCGCCAATGACACGAATACCCAGCCCTGGACCAGGGAATGGCTGTCTCCACACCATGTCTTCTGGAAGTCCAAGTTCAAGTCCTAATGCCCGTACTTCATCCTTAAAGAGTGTGTTCAATGGTTCAATCAGTTGAAACTGCATGTCCTCTGGTAAACCACCTACATTATGGTGTGACTTAATAGTTTGTGCAGTTTTTGTGCCACTTTCAATCACATCTGTATACAAAGTTCCCTGTGCCAGCCACTTAATGCTTTCACCTTCCACAAGTTTTTTGACTTCTTCATCAAATGTATAAACAAATTCATTGCCAATGATTTTACGTTTCTGTTCAGGATCGGAAACTCCTTTTAACTTACTCATAAAACGCTCAGAAGCATCGACTTTTGTAAGGTTGATGTTCATGTTTTTTCCAAACATCTCAACCACTGATTCAGCCTCGCCTTTTCTTAAAAGACCATGATCAATGAACATGCAATACAGCTGTTTCCCAATCGCCTTATGCAAAAGTGCAGCAACTACTGAAGAATCTACCCCACCTGACAGGGCAAGCAGTACTTTGTCTGTTCCTACCTGTTTTTGAATCTGTTTCACCTGTTGTTCAACAAAACTTTGCATAGACCAGTTGTTTTGTGCATGACAAATTTCAAACACAAAGTTCTTTAAGATTGCAAGTCCAAATTCTGAATGACGAACTTCTGGATGATACTGCACTGTATAAATGTTCTTTTCAGGATTGGAACTTGAAGCATATGTACAGGTATCACTGAATGCATCTTTAACAAATCCAGGTGCAAGTTCAGCCACCTGATCCCCATGACTCATCCATACAATCTGCTTTTTAGGAAGTCCTTTGAATAAAAGTGAATCTGTACAGATTTCAATTTCTGCGCGTCCATATTCTTTCTTATCGCAAGCCTTTACTTTTCCGCCATTCATTTCATGCGTCATCTGCATTCCATAACAGATTCCCAGAATTGGCAAACCTGAATCAAAAATAGCAGGATCGCATTTTGGAGCACCTTCCTCATAAACACTGTTTGGCCCTCCACTAAAGATAATCCCTTTTACATCCTCCATCGCTTTGATTTCATCGAGAGTCAATGTATTTGGATGAAGTTCACTATAAACTCCAAACTCACGAATACGGCGAGCAATCAGCTGATTGTATTGACTTCCAAAATCAAGGACAACAATTTTATCTGCCATCTTATTTCCTCCACATTTTTTATTACAATTCTATTTTACAACGAATTACCAAGAGGAAAAAGAAAAATTTTCTGTAAATTATTTCAATTTTATGAAAATATTATTGACATTCTTTCATTTGGCTTTTATAATTATCCCATAAACAAAGAAGTGTCTATCCTTTGGAGTTTATCGTGTTTTATGTGTTAAGTCTCTTCCTATTCCTATTCCTTCTTTTTTCCGTTATCACATAAAACATTGGGCTGAGCAATCAGCCTTTTTCTTTTTTCAAAACAAAAGAGAGTTCGTTTACAAACCCTCTTCATTCTTTTCATTTTTATTTCCATCAATGATCCTGAATCTCTTCTTTACGCATCACTGACTACTATCTCTCAATTATAGATGAGAACCTCTTTTGTCCATTGGCTTAACCTCTACCAACACTGCTTTCTTTTTGATTCTAACATTTTAGTTTCCTCAGCTAGATGTGTTAATCTAACCAGGAAACGGCTTAAATTTCTTTCAGAATCTCCTTCATATAGAATTCCTCCTATATACT
Organism: Erysipelotrichaceae bacterium; assembly: GCA_017397025.1. Classification (GTDB taxonomy): domain Bacteria; phylum Bacillota_I; class Bacilli_A; order Erysipelotrichales; family Erysipelotrichaceae; genus RGIG1896. Next base: position 3,462 of record JAFQKG010000046.1, read on the forward strand.
TTTCTTCTAGAACTTCTTTGTTCACTTACAGTATAGCTTAGATTCATTTTATAAACAGTCTGTTTTTACATTTTTTAATATGTTATAATATATTTGTTGGGAGTCATTGACTTTTTTTATTCAATCGAAAAGATTCTGGAATTTCTTCCAGAATCTTTGTTGTTTTATACAAGCTGTTTGTACAGATTGTGATATTCAACTGCACTTGTATTCCAGCTGACATCTTTGTTCATGGCATTAACAACCAGCTGATCCCATGCATCGCGATGGAAATAGAATGTATCCATTGCAAGACGGATGCAGTTCATCATTTCATCAGCATTGATGTTTGTGAAACTGAAGCCAGTTCCTTCACCAGTGTACTGATTGTAAGGCTGAACTGTGTCACGCAGACCACCTGTTTCTCTTACCAGAGGCAGTGATCCATAGCGCATAGCATTCAGCTGTGAAATACCGCATGGTTCAAATGCAGAAGGCATCAGGAACAAATCAGAACCTGCATAGATTCTGTGTGCCAAAGCTTCATTATATCCGCAATAGAAGACAGCGCGACGGCGATACTGATGTTCCATACTCTTCAAAGCATTTTCAATTCCCTTATCCCCACTGCCTAACACAACAAACTGAACATCTCCACTCATCAGATCATGAAGACGGTTAATGACCATATCCATTCCTTTTTGAGTTGTCAGACGAGATACCAGACCAATCAGAAGAACATTTGGATCTTCACGAAGACCTAAATCTCTCTGAAGCGCAGCTTTGTTTGCAGCTTTTCCAACTTTAAAATCACCTACACTGTAATTTTCAGTGAGTGTTTTATCTGTTGCAGGATCCCAGACTGTCATATCGATACCATTAACGATACCAGACAAATCATCTCTGCGCAGTTTCAGAACTTCTTCCATCTTTTCACCAAAATATGGAGTCAGAATTTCCTGAGAGTACGTAGGAGATACTGTTGTAATCTTATCTGAAAGGACAACACCAGCCTTCAGATAGCTGATGCAATTGTCATGGAAACGCAATGTTCCATTTTCATACCATTCAAATGGGATACCAAAATAATCCCACAGCCTTGATGCAGGGTAAATCCCCTGGAACAAGAGGTTATGAATAGTGTAGACAAACTTGACATTCTGCATTGCTTCATCATTTGCATAATGAGTCTTTGCAACAGCAGGAATCATACCAGTCTGCCAGTCATGACAATGTACAACTTCAGGCATCCATCCCACTACATGGAACATTTCCAGTACAGCTTTGTCAAAGAAGGCAAAACGTTCACCATCATCGTCATAACCATACAATGCATCTCTTTCAAAATATCCACCATGTTCAACGAAATAGAAAGGAATTCCATCAGCTTCTGTTTTGTAATATGTTGCAACAGTATGAATGTTGCCGCTATGGATTTCAGTTGTTCCTACTTTTTCAAAGTTTGCACGATCTTTTTCTGCATTCTTTTTATACAAAGGAAGAACAACGCGTACATCCACACCGTTTTCTTTTAGAATTTTAGGAAGACTTCCAATAACATCTGCCAGACCGCCAGTTTTAATAAATGGCAGGCCTTCAGATGCTGCAAAAAGCACTCTCATGTGTTCCTCCTAGATTCTGTCAGCGCGCTTTACATAAATAGGCGCATCTGCAGTACCATTGAGTTTCTTTACATGATTAACGATTGCATCTTTGTCGACAACAACGTTATCCAGTTTTGCATTTTCACCGATGAAGCTGTCAGCACAGATGACACTGTTCTTAACAACCGCACCCTTTTTAATCACAACATTGCGTCCCAGAACACAGTTTTCAACTGTACCTTCAATGAAGCATCCGTTGGAAATCAAAGATGATTTTACTTTTGATCCTGGAGCATACTGAGTAGGAGCAGAGTCGTTTGTCTTTGTCAGGATTGGCCATCCTTCCTTAAAGATTTCTTCTGCAGCTGCATGATCAGTCATTTCCATATGAGTCAGATGATAAGTTCTCAGCGAGCTGATGCAGCACACTTTGTTTCTCTGACGATATCCGCCGACTTTGACTTCACCTACTACATCACGAATGATGTCGCGCAGCCAGTACAGTGCAGAAGTTTCATCTGCCTTCTTTACCAGCTCGATGAAGAACTTGCGTTCCATAACATAAGTTTCCAATGACAATTCACGGTTCTTGTATTTACCAATATTTGGTTCGATGGCAGTAACACGACGATCTTTATCCATGATCAAAGTATCGCATTCCAAGCAGTTCTTGTCTGCATTTGCCAATGAAGTGTAAACGATTGTAATGTCATTTTCAGATTCAACATGGTGCTTAATGACTTCGCTGTAATCGCAGCAATGCACAAAATAGCTAGGTGCGATAACAACATACGGACACTTGGAAGCTTCAATGAATCTCATATGTTCCATGAAATGAGCGATATCATGGTTATAAACATCATTTCTGAACTGCTTGTCAGAAGCCAGAAGCTGAAGCTTGCCACGCTTAGGATTGATGTTGTACTGAGAACCGCGGCCTACATGATCAAACAGCTGACGTCCGCCGTAGCGAGTATACACCTGAATGTTCTGA
>JAFQKG010000047.1 GCA_017397025.1 Erysipelotrichaceae bacterium
ATCATATGTGATCGCACGCAGAGGATGTGGATACATTGATGTAGTATAAACAAAGCACAAAAGAAATCATTCCAACCTGTACTGGATTCTATCTACTAGAGGATGGATAGCTTTGAGACAGGATGAACTTGGGATGATTTCTGGGATATGATTCTTACAGAAAAGCTGTTTCGAGTTAGGCTTACGAGCAGGAGACAGACCATCTGTAAGATACTGGTCTTGCAAGATAAAGACTAGGTCATAGCTAAAGCTATGATAAATGCCAAATAAATTTATTCATTTGGCACTATCTTGCAAAAAAAAGTGGCCGAAGTCACTTTTAAGAGTATGCTTGGAAATTCTCGGTAACTTGTTGCCGAGCAGTTCACATCAGTCGAGGCAGAAAAAGGGTTGCCAGTCCTAAAAAGATAAAGAATCCCAGAGTATCGGTGCAGGCAGTAACAAAGATGCTTGATGCCAGTGCAGGGTCAACACCCAGCTTTTTGAGGACAAGAGGAACCGCAAATCCAGAAACGGTTGCAATGATGAAGTTTGCCAGCATGGCTCCTCCTGCAACAAGTCCAAGGACTGGATTGCCATAGATGAACGTGCAGCCTAGGGCAAGCACTGTACCAATGACAAGTCCCAGAATCAATCCAGTGCAGAACTCTTTCAGGAAAATGGCTTTGGCATTGTCATCATCAATTTCACCGAGCGCAAGACCTCGTACAATCATGGTCATGGACTGATTTCCGGCATTGCCTCCCAGCCCTGCAATGATTGGATTGATGGCGGCTAGTGCTACAACGGCAGTGATTGTGTCGCTAAACTTTGCAACTACCGTGGAGGCTAGAATAGCGGTCATCATGTTGACAGAAATCCATGGAAGACGTGATTTCAAGGAATCTAGAACAGTACCGTCAACTTCTTCTTCTTCATCCAGCCCAGCCATACGGTGGATATCTTCTGTTGCTTCTTCTTGGATAATATCGACGATATCGTCAATGGTGATGATACCGACAATGATGTTTTCATCATTGACGACAGGAAGCATGATGTAGTCATATTTTGCAAACAGTTCAGCAACAGCTTCCTGATCATCATCGACATGCACGGAAGTGACATGCGGATTGGTAATGTCTGCGATTTTTGTTTCAAATGGCTTTGAAATGATATCTCGTACAGAAACAACGCCTTTTAGATGACCTGGCTTATCTGTAACATAGAGATAGAACGCCATTTCTGCATCAGGAGCATCGGTCTGAAGATAATTTAATGTTTCAATGATAGTTTTGTTTTCTCGGATGGAGATGAATTCTGTGGTCATGATGGAACCGGCAGAATCTTCCTTATAGCTCAGCAAGGTTTGGATTTCTTCACGGTCTTCTCTGTCCAGCATTTCGAGGACTTCCTGAGCTTCTTCTTCCTCAAGCACTTCAATCAAGTCGGCGATTTCATCGCTGGCCATTTCTTCAATGATGTTTTTCTGACGCTTTTCACTTAATAGAGTCAACAGTTCGTATTTTTCTTCGTCTTCTTCAAATTCCAGAAGCAGGGCGACCTGTTCATCGGAAAAGCGATTTAGTATTTTTTCTACAATTTCTTCTTCTTCAATTTCATGAAGGACATCCAGGATATCCACTGGATGAATGAACTCGGCTTTTTCTAAAAAGTCTTCATCTGAACTTTCCAGAAAAAACAGTTTCATTTCTTCAAGGTTCATTTCTGTGTGCATTGTTTTTCCTCCTTATTCACTGATGAGGAATCACAGAAAAAAGTGATTTTTCTGTGCCTCAAATTCCGTATTGCATTGACTCGGATCTGGCATAAAAAATCACCTCACAACCTTCTTTTCTTATTATAGACTAAATGTAGAATCTATAAAAGCTGAAAATAAGAAAACAGCACAGTTATTGATCTGTGCTGTGTCTTTGCAGGTAAGAATAAATGCATCCGCAGTAATCCTGACGATACATGCCAAGTGAAGAAGCGATGCGATTGGTTTTGATATTGCCATCAGCTTTTTTAAAATCACTGATGAAGTATTTTGTGTTTGGATATTGATGAGAAAGCTGAAGACCAATGTGATTGAGTACCTTTGAGTCCTTTTGACGAGAGACAGTCATCACTGTAGTGAAATAATCAAAGTGATGTTCATTGGCATAGCGATAAGCTTCATTCATTCTAAGACCATAGCACATGATGCAGCGTTTGCCTTTTTCAGGCTCATCTTTTAGTACACTGATTTTTTGAGTGTAAGCTTCATTATCATACTTTGCTTCCACAAGCTTGACTTCAGGATGAACTTCTTTCAAAAACTGTTTGAGTTCATTTAGTCTGCGCCAGTATTCTTCACTTGGATAGATGTTGGAATTGGTGTAGTAAATAGTAACATCGAAGTCTTTGAGAAATTCCAGTGGCCAGCAGCTGCAGACAGCGCAGCACACATGCATGCAAAGCGTTGGTCTTTTGCCGCTTTGATGAATGCGTTCAATTTCTTTCAGACTTTCTTTGTAGCCGTTGTAATCAGCGCGTGTGAGTTGTTTCATCGTTGGTAATGAACATGCAGTCGCCAAAAGAGAAGAAACGATAGCGCTCATCAATGGCGTGCTGATAGGCCTTGAAAATCAGCTCTTTGCCGGCAAAGGAGCTGATCATCATAATGAGTGTCGACTTTGGCAGATGGAAATTGGTCAGGATGCAATCCACTGCTCCCCATTTGTATCCAGGATAAATAAAGATGTCCGTCTGTCCGCTGCATTCCTTAAATGTACCATATTTCTGATAAATAGCTTCAATAGTGCGAGTAGAGGTCGTGCCAACAGTGATGATGCGGCGCTTTTCATCGATGGCAGCATTGAGCGTATCTGCTGTCTTTTTGGACATGAAATAAGCCTCAGAGTGCATCTGATGGTCTTCAATGACTTCTGTGTCCATTGGACGGAAAGTGCCAAGGCCTACATGCAGTGTCACATCGACAATTTCCACTCCTTTTTCTTTGAGCTTTTCAAAGATTTCATCTGTGAAGTGTAGTCCAGCCGTTGGTGCAGCAGCACTTCCTTCTACTTTGGCATAAACGGTCTGGTAGCGTTCTGGATTGTCAAGTTTGGTATGAATATACGGCGGAAGCGGTACATGACCAAGTTCTTCCAGCACTTCCATGAAAATGCCTTCATAGATCATCTCTACTTTTCGAAGTCCTTTTTCACCGATTTCAAGACATTTGGCTTTAAGTTTGCCATCTCCAAAAGAGATGACAGTTCCGACTTTGACCACTTTGGCATTTCCGACAAGACACTCCCAGATGTCGCCTTCATGGCTTAGAAGCAGAAATTCAACATGAGCTCCAGTTTCTTCTTTGGTGCCAAAAAGACGTGCAGGGATGACGCGGGTATTGTTTCTGACTAGTACATCACCAGCATGAAAATAATCCACAATGTCATAGAAATGTCTGTCTTCAATGTCCTGTGTTTTGGTATGGACCACCATCATGCGTGACGTTTTTCTGTCTGTCAAAGGGTTTTGAGCGATCAGCTCTTCAGGAAGCTGAAAATCAAATTCACTTGTTTTCATTAAAATCCTCTTTCATCAAATTTATATCTCGTTAAAATATCATTTTTAAAATCACCAAAACGGTCTTCTTTAATAGCCTGACGAGCTTCTTCAGTCAGTTTCAAAAGGAAACGCAGATTGTGAATGGACATCAGTCGATTCCCAAGTCCTTCATTGCATCTGAACAGATGATTCAAATAGGCTTTGGTGTGATTTGTACAGCATTCGCAGTCGCATTCAGGATCAAGCGGGCTGAAATCTTCTTTGTAGATGGCCTTTTTGATGTTGACTCTGCCTTGTGAAGTCATGCAGGTGCCATGTCTTGCGATGCGGGTTGGCAATACACAGTCCATCATATCCACACCACGCGCAATGCCTTCCAGAATGTCATTGACTGCACCGACTCCCATGAGATAACGCGGCTTGTCAAATGGAAGATGCTTGATGGAATAGTCAACCATGCGATACATGGTTTCTTTGTCTTCTCCAACACTGGTGCCGCCAATGGAATAGCCATCAAAATTCATGGCAGTCAGCTGTTTGGCACAGTGTTCTCTCAGGTCTTCATAATCGCCGCCTTGAACGATGCCAAACAGCATCTGATCTTCAGGACGCTGATGAGCTTCCTGTCCGCGCTTTGCCCAGCGCAGAGTTCTTTCTACAGAATCCTTGGCATACTCATATGTTGCAGGATAAGGAATGCATTCATCAAAGGACATGATGATATCAGCACCAATCTTATTTTGAACCTGAATGGAAATTTCTGGGGACATGAACAATTTTGAGCCATCCAGGTGGCTTTTGAATGTCACGCCTTCTTCTTTGATTTTTCTGGAATCTGCCAGTGAGAAAACCTGGAATCCGCCTGAGTCTGTCAGCATTGGCCCTTCGTAATTCATGAATTTCTGAACTCCTCCGGCTTTTGCGACAATGTCTTCTCCAGGTCTTAGCCAAAGATGGTAGGTATTAGCTAAAATAACACCAGAACCGATTCTTTTGATGTCTTCTGGTGAGAGAAATTTGACGGTTGCCAGTGTTCCAACCGGCATGAACATGGGAGTTTCCACATCGCCATGAGGTGTATGCAGAATGCCGCAGCGGGCACCTGTCTGTTTACAAATATGTGTCACTTCAAAACTGAATTTTTTCATAAAATATCACCGCAACTATTGTATCAGGAAACACAGATTTTGGCGACAGAAATCAAAAGTCATGGTAAAATAAAATGGTACTTGAGGGATGCCTATGAAATCAAAAATACTCAAAATCCGAAATATACCTGCAAATCACGTTGTTTTTTTTCGTATGAATGTGAAGCCTACAGAAATTCTAAGTGCTATTCTTCTGCTGTCCATTCTTTTTCTTTTTCTGGATGCACCATTTCCTACGATTGGTCTGATTACCTGTACTGTGGTGTGCTTTGCCTTGGTGGCTACACCTGATCGTACACTGCTGGAAATGAATGAACAGTTCATGGTTTTCTATTCGCCCAAAGACCCTAGCGAATGCGCTATTTTATACTGGGATGAAATTCTCAGCTGGCAATATGTCAAACAGCGTCAATGCGATCATTTGAAAGTGGAACTGATCAATGGAGATCTGCACGACAGTGAAGTGTACTTTGACAAGCGTTTGATTCGCATGCTGAATGCCTATGCACCAGGCAAGGAAAAGAAAACAGGACGCAAAAGGAAAAACGGATGAGCATACAAAAGAAAAGAAAACGATATCGTTTAAGAAAGAAAGTTCGACAGACATTAGGAGTTTTGGCTGGCTTTGCAGCAGTCTGTGCACTTATGGCTATAGGATTGTTTCTTTTATCTGAACCTAAATATGCCACTGAGGGAGTAGAGCTTGAATGTGTTGGAGAACTTCCTGTTTTGCATCAGCATATCCCTGAAGGAAGACAGAATCGCCCAGGTATTTTAAGAGAAATCCGCTGGATTGTAATTCATGAAACAGACAATTTCGCTAAAAGCGCAGATGCGCAGCATCACTCTGATTATCTGGCAACCAACACTGAAGATGTCAATTCATGGCATTACACTGTGGATGATCAAACCATCATTCATCAGCTTCCTGATGAAGAAGTGGGCTGGCATGCAGGAGATCAGATGAGTGAGCATGGTGGAAACATGAGCGGCATAGGAATTGAAATGTGTGTCAACAAGGAGTCAGATTTTGAAAAGACCGTGGATAACACAGCTCGATTAGCTGCAGTGCTATTAAAAGAGTACAATCTGAAAATCGATGCATTGAAAAGACATCATGATTTCAGCGGAAAAAACTGCCCTGCACATTATTACAAAGAAGAAGATTGGCAACATTTCGTTGAACTTGTTAAAAGCTATTTGAAATAACTGGTATTTTTAAGAAAATTGATTAAAATAAGAAAAGGTGATAGAAATGGGAAAATTAGGACTAGTACTTGAAGGGGGAGGCATGCGCGGTGCATACACTGCAGGATGTCTTGCCTGGATGATTGAGAATAAGATCGTAACAGACTATGGAATCGGAATTTCAATGGGTGCACTTCATCTATGTACATATTTTCTTCAGGATACACAGATGCTTCACAAAACAAGTGTGGACTACATGTCCAATAAAAATATTATCGGGATTCGTCCGCTGTTAAGAGAAGGACGCTATGTAGGCTATGATTACACTTTTGAAGAACTGCTGAAAAAAGATCTGCATTATGATGTCACTCCTCTTCGTGAAAAGAAGATTGATCTGGAAATGGGTCTTTATGATATGGAAGAATGCAGAACTGTCTTTTTTCATTCAAAAGATATGGATGATGATCTGCAGATGGTCAAGGCAGCTTGTGTGCTCCCAATTGCTGGACACATTCAGACATTCAAGGGAAGACAGTATCTGGATGGCGGAATTACAGTGATGATCCCAATTGAAAGAGCGATAGAGCAGGGGTGTGACAGAAACATTGTCATTGTGACCAAGCCAGAAGGATATGTGCGCAAAGCAGCAGGTGCTTTCATGCGCTGGTTCATGAAATTCAATTATCCGAAGCATCCAAAGATGGTGCATGATTATACGCATCGTCATGAAAACTACAATCGTCAAATGGGTATCATCGCTGATGAAGTAAGCAAGGGCAAAGCTGTACTGATTCGTCCATCACAGACCATTGACGTTAAACGCTTTTCTGGTGATCCTGAAAATCTGCAAAGATTGTATGAACTGGGACTCCATGACATGGAAAGCAGAAAAGAAGAAATCTTTAAACTGATTGGAAGGGCATAAGCTCTTCCTTTTTTCATACTCTGTACTGGTGATAAAATGAAAACAGTTTGTTTTGCGGCGGGTCCTGCCAAAATGGATCCAAAAGCGAGGAAAAAACTATGTGAACTGATTGAAAAAGACCCCTCCATTGTAGAACTGTCCCATCGAAGTGAATCATTTCAAAAGATTCTGATGCAAACAAAACAAACACTTCGCAGCCTTTTCGATGTACCCAATGACATGGAAATTCTTTTTCTTTCTGGAGGAGCAAGTTTTCAGTTTCTGCAGTGTGCACAAAATCTGCTTCATCACAAGGCAGCTTATCTTGTGACTGGGCTTTTTTCCAGGCTGGCATATGAAGCAGCTCAGCATTATGGAAAATGCGATCTTCTTTATGACAACCATGATCACCCTTATGAACTGAATGATTTCCCTGAAACGATCAAGGGAGATTATGATTATGTGTATCTCTGTGTCAACAATTCTCTTTATGGAACAAGAACACCTGATGTGATCTGTGACTGCCCTGTTGTAGCGGATGTTTCCAGCTGTCTTGGTATTGAAAAGCTGGATTTCAGTCGTTATGCACTTGCCTTTGCCTCAGCACAGAAGAATTTTGGCATCAGTGGAATGACCATTGTTTTTGTCAAAAAAGAGTTAAACTTCAGGGATGACTGCCCACAATTGCTTAGTTATCCTCATTTGATGGAACACGATTCATTGATCAATACACCTCCGGTATTATCTATTGCAGCCTGTGGACTTTGTGCAGAAGAACTGCTGAAAAGAAAAGAAACACTGTATGAAGAAAACAGAAAAAAAGCAGATTGCCTGTACAATCTGCTGGATCAAAGTGCGATCTTTTTCCCCCTAGTGAAAAAGCAGCGATCTTTAATGAATGTACCTTGTTTTATGGAATCTGAGGAAGCTGAACAAATCTTTTTAAAGCAATGTGAAAAGAAGCGCATCTTTGGAATCAAAGGTCATCGCATAACAGGACATCTGCGTATTTCATTCAATGCCCATGTCTCACTGCAGGAAGTTAAGATACTTATCAGCATCATGAAAGACTTTGAACAGTCCTG
>JAFQKG010000048.1 GCA_017397025.1 Erysipelotrichaceae bacterium
ATTTTGAATTTGGAGATCATCACAATCATTACCACGATAGCGATAATGAAGACAATGACAAATGGTACGCCTGTCATAATTCTACCTCCCTTATTATATGATTATGTTTCAGGATAAGATTTGAGCAACTTCTCATTTCTTAAAATAAGCGTATCATTTAATTCGATAAGCGTAAAGGCTTACATTTTGGTTTTGACAAAAGAAAAGCCTGAAAACAGGCTTAACGATTGATTTTACTTTTGATGAAAAACAGAACAAACAGGACAATCAGAAAGACAGGAAATCCATGAAGAATCATACCTAGCAGGATCATTGGGATATATTGAAAATTGGTCTTCTTTTTAGGAAACTGAGCAGCACAAAGATCAAAGGTAAGTTCACAATCAGGCAAAGATTCCATAAAGGATTGGTATCCAGCATCAGATTTTTCAAATCCTTGCAGTGATGGATTTTTCAGGAATGAATCTGTATGAATTTCAATCTCTAGATTCTTAAAACTTGTCCATGATTTTGCAGGAGAGAGAAGATAAGTGTATGAATAGACAGCAGGTTCATAAGATTCATTAACATCAGGATAAAAAGGTGCAGTAACTGAATGAATCAGTGTAGAATGTGGTTCAATCTGGATAGTGTAATCAATCCACTGCAGCAAAGAATGGGAAAGATCAAACGTTAAATGACCAATATACAAATCGAATGTATTAGATGAAATCATATCAACAAAGGCATTGTACCAGTCATGTTCTAAAATGCTGCTGTCTTTTGGATAATGAGCCATCGCAAAGTCCATCAATGTCATTGTATGAGAAGAAATGATTTCTGTTTTTCCATCAATCTGAATGGTACATCCGCCATTGGAATAAAAAACTGGCTGAAGCAGCTGTTCATCTGCTTTTCCAAACAAATACAGGGTGATGTGATCGCCTTTTTGAACACTTTTTCTCACACTGACATTAGACTCATCATTTTTGAGACCCTCTGCATAGGGAAGAAAGATTTTAACGTCATCATTTGATTTATCAAATGTATAATCAATTCTGGCGCTTGGATAGGTTTCATCATCAAGCTCAGTGATCTTTACCGTAATCTCAGTGACTGGCAGATGAGGTACATAAAATTCATGAGATTGAAAAGAATCCTGCAGACGATTTAAATCAGTATCTAAATTGAATTCAGAAAGATTGCGTGAATAGGTATGACGGATCTGATAGTCAATAGGCTTGCCATCGACTGCTATTTGAATGGAAGTGTCCTGATTGTTTTCAGGAATGTAATCTGGCTTGAGTCCATAAGGAAACATGAGTCTTGTGAACACAGTCTCATCTACAGGATTTAAAAATGTGTATTCTGCAGTAACTGATGAACTATATTGTTCATTGAAGGATCCATATGTAAAACCAGGGAAATCATGAAGTTCAAAAACAAGCTTTTCATGAATTACTTCAATTGGTGAATTCCCATCAGTGATAATACCAGTTGCCTCAGATCCAGACCACCAGTACTGTGCGGAATTTGCTTCAATTGAAATCACAGAAAGACAAAGAAGAATCAGCAAAACAAAGCATCGCTTCAAAAGAATCACCTCTCTTTTGCTGTATTATAGCACAAAATAAAAGCACGAAAGGAAAGTTATGATACAATAGAAGCAAGTAGAGGGCAATGGTATGGCAAGTAAAAAAGAAACTGGAATTGAAATGGAAGATGTGCTAAAAGCAGCTAAGAAATTTGCTAAAGCTGGGAAACTGGATGATTTGGCAGATGCATGGATTGAAAATAGAGAAAATGCAGAAAAGTCAAATCAGATTGTAGAGGTTCTAGGACAGGTTGGTGAATTTATCAAGGCCAATGATGTAGAAGAAAAATTGGAAGATTTTTTGGAAGACAGTACAAAAACAACGAAAAAGAAGTCTACAACAAAGAAAAAAACGACCTCCACAAAGAAAAAGTCTTCGACGAAGAAGACAACGACGAAAACAACAGCTAAAAAGAAAACGACCACAAAAAAGACAACCAAAAAATAAGGAACTGCAGATGCAGTTCCTTGCGTTTATTTAGGAGTTAGCGCTGAACGCGTCCAGAAGCGTCGCCGCCGGCCAGTGCTTCAACTTCTTCAACAGATACAAGGTTGAAGTCACCATTGATTGTATGCTTCAGTGCAGAAGCAGCCACTGCGAATTCCAGAGCTTCGCCCTGAGTTGGCTTTGTCAAAAGACCATGGATAACGCCGCCAGAGAAGCTGTCGCCACCACCAACACGGTCAATGATTGGGTTGATATCATAACGCTTAGATTCATAGAATTCTTCGCCGTTATAAATCAGAGCCTTCCATCCATTGTGTGTTGCAGAGAAGCTTTCACGCAGAGTAGAAATGACATATTTGAAATCGAATTCTTTAGCCATCTGCTTAAAGATTTCTTTATATCCTTCAGCACCTGTTTCGCCCTTTTCAACATCAGCATCTGGTTTGAATCCGAGGCACAGTTCAGCGTCTTCTTCATTGCCGATGCAAACATCAACATATTTCATAAGTGGACGCATGATGCTCTGAGCTTTTTCTTTTGTCCACAGTTTCTTACGGAAGTTAAGGTCAACAGAAACTGTAACACCATGACGCTTAGCAGCTTCACAAGCCAGCTTTGTCAGTTCAGCAGATTTGTCCGAAATCGCAGGAGTAATGCCTGACCAGTGGAACCAGTCAGCACCTTCCATGATCGCATCGAAATCGAAATCTACAGGATTTGCTTCAGCGATTGCACTGTGAGCACGGTCATAAATAACCTTTGAAGGACGCATGCTTGCACCTGTTTCAAGATAGTAGATACCTACACGATCACCGCCGCGGCAGATGTAGTCAGTATGTACACCATATCTGCGCAAAGCATTGACTGCAGACTGACCGATTTCGTGCTTAGGAAGCTTTGTAACGAAATAAGCTTCATGACCGTAATTAGCACATGATACTGCAACGTTTGCTTCACCGCCACCGTATACAACATCAAATGAATCAGACTGAACAAAACGAGTGTTGCCAGGAGTAGAAAGACGGAGC
>JAFQKG010000049.1 GCA_017397025.1 Erysipelotrichaceae bacterium
ACATCCACCAGAAGCAGATGATTGTCTGTGCCGCCCGCAACCAATCTGAAGCCTTGATTCTCCAATTCATTGGCTAGTGCTTTGCAGTTTTTGATTATCTGAGCTGCATAATCTTTGAATTCAGGCAGTAAAGCTTCATGGAAACACACAGCCTTTGCCGCAATGATATGCATCAAAGGACCTCCCTGCATGCCAGGGAAAATTCGCTTATCCAGTTCTTTAGCATATTTTTCTTTGCAGAGAACGGCTCCTCCACGCGGACCACGCAATGTTTTGTGTGTGGTGGTTGTCACAAAATCTGCCACTTCACATGGATTAGGATGAAGTCCTGCTGCCACTAGACCCGCAATATGAGCCATATCAACCATCAGATAAGCTCCTACTTCATCCGCAATTTCTCTGAACTTCTTAAAATCAATCGTACGGCTATACGCACTTGCACCAGCAACAATCAGTTTTGGCTTCACTTCCAGAGCACGCTGTCGAATTTCTTCATAGTCCAGACATTCTGTTTCTTTGTTGACGCCATAGCTATGAAATTCATACAGCGATCCTGAGAAGTTCAATGGATGCCCATGTGTCAAATGTCCCCCAGCATTCAAATCCATCCCCAGAACCTTGTCTCCTGGCTCAAGAATAGTCAAATAAACAGCCATGTTGGCCTGTGATCCTGCATGAGGCTGTACATTGGCATGTTCAGCACCAAATAGCTGACACAGTCTTTCTCTAGCAAGATTTTCTGCGTCATCAATCCCTTCACAGCCTCCATAATAGCGACGGGAAGGGTATCCTTCTGCATATTTGTTGGTCAAAACTGACCCTGCAGCTTCACGCACATCTTTAGAAACAAAGTTTTCTGAAGCAATCAATTCAATGTTGTGACGCTGACGAAGTGCTTCACGTTCTATAATATGTTGAATTTGTGTATCTTTCATTGAAACCTCCTAGCGATGCTGATCAATTTCCATCACTTTCGCAATACGGCGAAGATGTCTTTCATCATTTGAAAATGGTGTTTCCAGCCAGACTTTTGCGATTTTCAGCATCATTTCTTCTGAAATCACACGTCCTCCCATTGCCAGCATATTGGAATCATTGTGTTCACGTGTTGCCTGTGCTGAAAACAGATCAGAGCACAATGCACAGCGAATACCTTCTACCTTATTGGCAACAATGCTCACACCGATGCCAGTGCCGCAAATCACAATTCCACGGTCAGCTTCTTTGTTGGAAACGGCTTTTGCGCATGGATAAGCCATTTCTGGATAATCCACTGAATCTGCGCTATAACAGCCAAAGTCGCTAACTTCATATCCTTCTGACAATAAAACACTTTTGAGTTTTTCCTTGTAGTCAAATCCTCCGTGATCACACGCTAATGCAATTTTCATCATTCTTTGATTCCCTCCATGATTTCTGAGTATGAAATTGTACCTTCTCTTAAGATTTTAAATGGTTTTTCTGTTACATCAACAATCGTACTTGCAACACCCGATCCGCATTTACCATCTACGATAGCATCAATCCTTCCATCCAGCTGTTCCATGACCTCTGCATACGTTGTACAGCTTGGATGATCTGAAAGATTTGCACTTGTTACCAGCATCGGCACACCTACCTGTTCTAAAAGATCAAGCACAAACCTGTGATCTGGAATACGAATCGCAATGGTGTCTTTCCCATTGGTCACTGAATCTGCACCAGGTTCTTTCTTTTTCAAAACAAGCGTCAAAGGACCAGGGGTCATCTTCTTCACCAGACGTAGAATTTCTTCATCCAGCCAGGCCACAGAAGCCATCTGAACAGCATCACAAACCATCATTGGAAAAGGCTTTTCTTCTGGTCTTCCCTTGCACCATTTCATTCTGGCAATGGCCTGTTCATCATCGTAGCGTACACCCACTCCATAGACAGTATCTGTCGGAAAGGCAACAACCTTCCCATTTCGAATTTCTTCTGCAACAGAAAATAAATCTTTCT
>JAFQKG010000050.1 GCA_017397025.1 Erysipelotrichaceae bacterium
GTAGCATCCCACAATCGCATCTGCAAATCGTGCAAGAAAACGGTTTGCCTTTCCTGCATAGGAATTTTGTTCATGAAGCATGATCTTCACTTTCATTCTTGCAGCTGCAAGAACAACAGGCACACTGAGATAATTGCCAAATCCAACCACTGCATCTGGCTGAAATTCCTGAATCAGTTTCACACACTGACGATATGCTGATCCCATCGCCAAAACCATCTGTACTTTCTTGACAAGCGAGCCGCTCACTGCTCCCATATCAAGTCCTACAAACTGATATCCACACTTAGGAATTTCAATCGATTCCATGCGCGTCTTAGAGCCCACAAATAGTATTTCTGATGAGCTGTCTTTTTCTTTTATTGCATCAGCCAGAGCAGTTGCCGGATAAATATGTCCGCCAGTTCCCCCAGCTGCCATAATGAGTTTCACAAATATCACTCCAATCTGTATTATTATAACACAAAACCACAGACTTTTAAGCATCATCCTGCTGATTCAATCCAATAATCAAGCCAAAAGATCCCATCAGCATAACCAATGAACTTCCGCCATAAGAAAGAAATGGAAGCGTAATTCCAGTCACTGGAAAAAGTCCTACAACTACACCAAGATTGATCAATACCTGAATCATAAACAAGGCAGTAATTCCAACAATCACAAAACTGGAAAATGTATCCCTGCATTTCAAAACGATTTCTACACAGTCTATTAAAATCAGCACATACAGCAAAAGAATGCACAACGCTCCAATCCAGCCTAGCTCCTCACAGGCTATCGCAAAAATAAAATCAGTCTGCGGTTCAGGAAGATAAAAATGTTTCTGCATGGACTGGTTGATTCCTCTGCCTAAAAGGCCTCCAGGAGCAATAGCATAATAACTTTGTATGATTTGAAATCCGCTCCCTAACGGATCTGACCAAGGATCAAGAAAACTAAGAATGCGTTTTAGCCGATATGGAGCTGCAAGAATCAATCCCGTTAAACCAGCAGCACCTGCACCAGCACAGAAAAGAAAATATTTCATAGGCGCTCCTGCAGCTAGTATCATGACAACAATGCTGCAGACCATCACAAGTCCAGAACCAAAATCAGGCTGCAGCAGAATCAAAAGAAATCCAGCACCAGGAAGAATCAAAAGCGAAACAACATCCTTTAGATGCTTGACTTTCTGCTTCTTAGAAATCAAATGAGCTGTGCTGAAAATACAGGCCAGCTTAAAGAATTCAGAAGGCTGAATCAGAAAACTTCCTGCACCAAACCAGCTTCTTGATCCATTTCGGCTTACTCCAATACCTGGAACAAGCACAAGCAGCAAGGCTGCATAACACACAGCCAATAACTTCCAATGATGTTTCTTGATCCATTCCTTTTTAAGTGAGCTTGCTGCCTTCATCGCTATTGTTCCAATCAGTGCGAAAAGACATTGACGTTTCACATAATAAAACGGATCTCCATATTTTACATCCGCCCACACATAAGAACTGGTCGCAATCAAGGCAATTCCAGTGATTATCAGAGCAAAGATTTTCAAAGTGAACAATCTGGATTTTCGTGAAAACATAAAAAAGCTTCACCTCTTCCACTTCAGTGTATGAGGCAAAGCCTAATCTCATTTCATTTTTTTATAAGCAGTTCCACTGCAGCCCAGGTACAAAGCGGATTGACAAACAGCAGCACTGGCAGTGCCACTGTCACTGAAACAAGTGTATTGGTCGTAAATATCTGAACAAAAAAATGTACAATTGCCAATTCAAATAAAAACAGTCCGACATAAACACCAACACATAGAAAATAATATGGCAGCAAGCGATGCTTCATTAAAACTTAATTTTATTGTGAAGCACCTTGCCAATGATCTTCACTTTACCTTGGTTTATTTCTTCCTGGGTAAATACCATAGGTTCATAATCTGGATTTTCTGGCTGCAAAACAATCTGATCATCTTTAAAAAGCACACGTTTGCAAGTCGCTTCTTCTCCATCCATCAAGACAACTGCTATCTCGTTATGTTCAATAGTAGATTGTTTTCTGCAATATAGCAAATCGCCTTCCATAATTCGTGCATTGATCATGGAATCTCCTACAACACTTAAATAAAAGTACTCTCCGCTTCCCTTTTCAGAATCCGGAACATATTCCCATCCCTGAATGTTTTCAACTGCCAGAATTCCAGGACCTGTACGAACAGTTCCAAGCACAGGAACCTGATGCAGATGACTTTTGATACTGGAAAGATTGGCATACACCAGCATTTCTAAAGAAACCTGAAAATAATCTGCAATCTGTGAAACCACGGGCAAGCTTGGATAAGATGTTCCATCTTCCCACTTTTGAACAGTCGTAAATGACTTGTAGCCAAGATCATCCGCAAATTCATTCTGTGATTTTCCTTTGAGTTTTCTCAAAAATCTAACATTTTCTTTAAAATACATCATTTCCATCGATTCATCATTCCTTTTAGCACATTATACTTGAATTTCATTCAATTGAAAAGCAATTCTTACTGATAAGGATAAATGACAACACCTTGAACAACACGATTCACTTCCCCTGTTGGGCATGGATTGTCAGGTCCAATGTTCAAAGACAATGATTTTTTAAGCGCCAAAGTCTGTGCAAACAGAATATAGTCAAGTCCTAAAAGCGCATGTTCCACTGATTGTTCATGTTCGAAACAAATCATCCAGTCACAAAGCTCTTGGGCTTCTATGCACTTCGTCCCGCTCAACACAACAATTTTATTTCCTTTTCTTTGAACGCTCATTTCTTTCAAAAGATCCAATTCATAGCGTCTTGCATATTCATTGGAACTAAGCAGAATCACACTCAAAGTTTCATCATCAACGATAGATTTAGGACCGTGTCTGAATCCTAGAGGAGAATCATGCATGGTCACTACTTTTCCTGCTGTCAGCTCCAGCATCTTTAATGCAGCCTCCTGTGCAGTTCCTTTCAAATCATTTGCCCCCAGATAAACAATGCGTTTGAAATCAAAAGCAGAAACAATTTCTTCAGTTGCTTCAAATCCTGTTTCAAGATAATGAACTGCAGCATCATGAACAGTCAATAACTGCGGCAGCAGATCATCCAGCTCTTCCAGATGAAAACACAGCACACAAGCTAAAGCCATGTTGGTGTAGCTAGAAGTCATCGCAAAGCTTTGATCACAGGTTTCTTCTGTCAGATTAAGTGCAAAAGAACGATCATGGCCTTTCGCAAATTTCGAAAGTTCCCCTTCCTTGTTGCAAGTAATCATCAAATGATGTAGATCTTCACAAACTGTTTCTGCTGCCTGAACAGCCCCCACAGATTCAGGTGAATTTCCAGAACGTGCAAATGAAATCAAAAGCGTAGGCTTCGTTTTATAAAAATACAGTTCAGGTGCACTGACTAAGTCAGTTGTACCAATGGATCTGACATGATGATTCAATAACTGATTCAAATGAAGGCAGATGAAATTGCCGACAAACTCACTTGTTCCAGCTCCTGTTAAAATCACATCATAGTCATCTTTTGAAAGTACCAAGGAAAGAAAAGATTTCAATTCTTCTTTTAAAGCACGGACCTGATTCATTGTCTTAATCCAGGTTGCAGGCTGCTGATATATTTCAGTCGCAGTCCAGAAACAAGACAGTTCCTTCATCCTTTCATCACTCATATTCAATCGTTTCATACTGTCATCACCTCACAGATTTATTATAAAGTATTCAATAAGTTAACTCAATCAATCAGTGAAAGCTGAACACGTTTTCTTTCCAGATCGATTTTATGAACTTTTACTTTCAA
>JAFQKG010000051.1 GCA_017397025.1 Erysipelotrichaceae bacterium
AGAAAGATTCATGGACGGAACATTTAGTTCAAGCTGATTTTGCCATTTTGGATTAGAAAAAGAATACTCATGAAGTTTGTTTCCAAATTCAAGCGATATATCTTCTATCTTTTTTTCAACAGATACACATCCTGTAGCAAAAAGAATACAAACGATGACTACCAATTTTTTTAACATCACATTTCCTCCTTGCAAAAGAAACAAAACACTCAAACTTGCTTTACCTTTATATTAACCCCAGTTCATTCTATCAATTGCATTTCCTTTTTCATCATAAGAAGTATAAATCCCTGAAATAGAGCCAATGGTTTCGTTTATGATGAATACGTGAAAATCTTTTTCCCATTCATCAATTTCTAAAATTTCTCCTGTTTTCTTCTTGATTATAATTTTTGAAACCAGTGGAGTATTTCTGTGGAAAACAACTACAGATGAATTGCACACATTGCAGTGATAAAACATCACTTCAAATGCGTTTTCAGATGATTCTGCAAAAGGAATTAAAGTACATGAGTCAGATGTATGAGTGAAAACAAATAATTTTTTTAACGCAACCACTGAAAACAGATTTGTTTCATCATGGTAAAGTACACGATGTATTTCTCTAAAATTGCTTACTTCTGCAACCAATTCACCTTGAGGAAGCTGAATATCTCTTAAATATTCTTTATAACACTTTTCTCTGTCGATATACCAGCCTTCTTTCCAAAGAAGAAAACCAGAAAACAAAACAATCAAAACGAGGTAAATGACAAGTCTCATCTGTTTTTTCATAATCCTATTTCCTCCAAGTCGAATTCAATCTTCTGGTGATCATCTGTCTCAATCACAATATCATCACCCTCTTCAACACAAATGCCAATGGCAACTCTGTTTCCTTGAAAAAGCCACCTTCTAGCAACATTTTCATCAAATTGATTTCTTATACTAAGACCTCCCATTCCAAAACCTGTCCGTGAATAGAACCAATTTTCAAACATTCTACATGTCAAAAATACTTCACCATTTTCCATAAGACAGATTGCATCAAATTGATAGATTCCTCCATCTGTTTCAATTTTATCGTCCAATGCATAGATTTCTGTACTGTTTTCAAGAACATACGGCATAGACAAATCCATTTTTTCTTTTACGATTGCTGCAGCATTGAGCAATACGATGAAACCCAAGACCACACAGACAATTCCTGCAGATAAACACAAATAACCCAGAACTGGATGATGCTCACGATTGAGTTGTTTTCCCACTTCTACAGGATTTCCCATCTGCAAGACAGCTTGAAACTCTGCATCTTCTTTTGAAAAACCTTCTTCCATCAAATCCTGGATGCTGTCACAAAGATGATTCTGTAATTCTTTTGCAATGATTGCACGATCAAAAAGATAGTGAATTTCTTTTGTTACTTGTCGAATATATTCATCACATTTCATCTCAAAATCCCCTTTTTACTGCATTCAAACATCTTTCAATAAAATTGCTCCTGAACCAAGACTGTCTAAGAGTCCTTTCCAAACACGCTTCAAAGAAATCATTCTACATGGTCAACTAAGCTTTCTGAAAGGCGAGCACTTGATTGACTGCACCAGAAAACTGCAGCCATTCTTCTTTTTCTTTTACAAGTACTTTTTTTCCTTTGTCAGTAATAGCGTAGTATTTTCTCGTTCTTCCTGATACTTCCTGATTGAATGAGCGAATCAAGCTATCATTTTCCAATTTGTGAAGTATTGGATACAATGTTCCTTCTTTTAGTTCAAAAACATTGTTGGAACGCTGTTTCAGCATCTTGATCAGCTCATAGCCATAACAAGATTTCTCATTTAGAAGATTCAGTATCAGCATTTGCGAGCTGCCTGACATATATCCTTTATCAACTACCATAAGTACCTCCTATACCTAGTATCTCTATGCATATAATACCTAGATTAGCTAGGTATGTCAACTAAAAGAAAAGACCTTTCGGTCTTATCCAATGTGCAATTCCTTCATCCACACAGGAAGTTCTTTCTCCCATGCAGCTTCTGAATGATCGTCATTTTTAAAACAGTGTGGAATCACATCAACACCTGGTTTCTTTAACAACGCTCTTAAAATCTGCAGATTCTGATCCGTTGCCATAGCCATGATGTGAGGACTGTATTCATGCCCTCCCCAGCTGATATAAATTTGTGTATCTGCCATGATATCACATCCAAGATCTTCTCGCAGTGCCTTATACACAGGATAGATATGTGGAGAAACACAAGCAGCCTTAGAATAGGTGTCTGAATGTTTCATAGCCATGTACAAGCTCATCAAACCACCCATGCTGCTGCCTCCAACATAAGTATGCGCACGATCTGAAAGTGTAGGATAATGATTATCCACCCATTTTTTCAAGTCTGTTTTCATCCATTCAATGAGAACTCGCCCTTTTTCAGGTACATTTCCCCACTCATCTTCATAAAATGAATACGGCGTAAACTCACTCAGACGTTCATTGCCTACATGATTGCATTCAAGTCCGACAACAATCACACGGCTGTGATGCTCATCCAGATATTTTTTAAGCCCCCAGCTTTTGCCATAGGTAGCTTCCTCATCAAAAAACAAGTTATGTCCATCAAACATGTACAGTACTGGAAAGCGTTCATTTTCCTCTTTCTGATCTGGGACATAAATATGAAGAGTTCGCTCGCATTCATAGGGCTTGATCCAGATTTTTTCTTTAATTACCATCTTATCCACCTCAACAAATCCTCCCCATTATATTTCAAACTCCTTTTGTTTTCAATCTCATCTTCTTTTGAGCATGATATAATATGGTTATGAACTATTACATTGCAGATCTTCATTTTGGACATCAAAGCATCTTGGCGCTCAACATGCGTCCTTTTCACTCTGCCACAGCCATGGAAGAAATGCTCATTCACAACTGGAACTCAAAAGTGAGTGATCAGGATGACATCTATATTCTGGGAGATTTGTTTTTTCACTGTGATTGTCCTGAGCTGATTCTACAAAAGCTGAAAGGAAGAAAACATCTGATTCTTGGAAACCATGATTTAAAATGGCTCACTGATGAGCTAAAAACTTATTTCCATTCGATTCACACCTCATTTGAACTTATCGATCAAAATCACACTGTTTTTCTATGTCATTATCCTATGCTTTCCTATCCTAAGCAAAGCAGAGCGTACATGATACATGGCCACATTCACAATGATACGTTGTTTGATTACTGGCCAGTCCTTTTAAAAAGAAAAAGAATTCTCAACGCAGGAGTTGATATCAATCATTTTGAACCTGTTACGTTCAATGAACTTTTGATCAACAATGACAACTATAGAACATTCATGATCAACAGTTATCCGATGTTTCTTTTGAGCGTTCGTTTTCATTCTATTGAACTGAAACAAAGAAATCTTTCTAAAACAGAACTTTATGAAACATTCACAGATTTTTTAAAATCTCACAAGATTACTTTGCATCGACAAGGTCTTTATTTGATTGAGAATTTTGAAGATTCAAAAGCTTTGCTAGATGAACTTCGTTTAAAAATACTTAATACGCCCCAATGGCTGTCACTCATCAAAAATTTCGATGTTGTTCACGTTGATGAAAATGGCAGCTACAGCTATCTGGATTATCTGAACAAAGAGACAATCTATATGAAATAAAGAGTCCTCTTGTGGACTCTTTTACGTTGCTTGTGAACAATTCTGAAGTTTTTTTGCCTTTTTTATCATTTGAAGTGCCTGCACATCACTCAAGCCTTCCTGTTTCGTTTCTTCCATAATCAGTTCTAAAAGATTCTCCTCATCCAAATGCAGATGGGATTGAATCACTCTCATCACTCTTCCTTGTTCATGATGAAGATCCAAAAACAATTCAATGCCTCTTTGCATCATTTCATCCTTACAAATGGCATGCTTTCTTTCCAGCAATACTGTTTCGTAAAGACCTTGAAAAGTTTCCAGAGAGATTTCTTTTTTCTCTTTCTTAAGACTATTTTCCCAAGGCTCATTTTCATCAAACAGAACTGCTTTTATCTTCCCCTGATACCCTTTGGATTCAAGTGTCTTCAAAATCGTCAGCAGATTCATCTGACAAAATGCATCCACACCAAACCATAAAACCAATTCATCTATTTGCGAAAGATGATCAATGATTTCAAGAAAAGGAGTCATCTTTTCAAGATAATCAGACACAGATACACCCAGTTCAGATGCACGATGAACCACAAATTCCTTTTCAAAAGGCAATCCTCTGACTGTTTTAGACATCATAGCTTCGCAAAAAGGAATGGATTTTTCCTGAACCTGACTTGAAAACCATTCGTTAAATGCTTCTCCATTTGTAATATGTATTCTTTTCATAAGTATCCCCCATAGATTCATTCTACTGCTTCCTTATGTTTTTGTGTATAATATTAAGTATAAGGCAGGTGTCAATATGAAACTTATTGCTAAATGTTTAGTTGCTGGTGCTGGTGCTCTGGCTGGAATTGCTGCTGGTATTGTTGCCAAAGATCGAATAGAAGAAAAGAAAGAAATGAAAGAATTTGAGTTCTATGGTTTTCCTGTTGAAACTCAATTCGGTAAAATGACTGCCGTCACTGCTGGTGAAAAAGGACCGCAGATTGTTTTATTGAATGGCTATGGATCTCCTTCTCCGTATCTTGAATTCAAACCTTTAATGGGCTATCTCTCTCGTTTCGCAAGAGTCACTGTGCTTGAAATGCTGGGATATGGATGCTCTGACAACACAGATCGTCCTCGTACAGTAGACAACATTGTTGAAGAGCTGGATGCAGCACTGGATGCACTGCATCTCTCTAAAGTCTGGCTGATGCCTCATTCCATCAGCGGCATCTATTCACTGGCCTACGTCAACGTACATCCTGAAAAAGTGGAAGGTCTTTTGATGATTGATCCAAGCCACCCTGAACAGATTGACTATTTCAACACAGACAAAGCTATGAAAAACAAAAAATTGCTGAAAGATTCTGGATTCTTGCGTGTGATTGAAAAAATGACACGCGGCAAAGAAGCGGAATTTGGCAAGGATTATAGTGTCGAAGATGTCAAACTGATGAAAAAAATGGAACTCTGGCATACCCATGACAAAGTGCAGACAAATGAAGGGATGCACATCAGAGAAAATATGAACATCACAAGAAACATGTCCTTCCCAGAAGAACTTCCAGTGCTGATGATGCTTGCCAGCAAGAATGTAGAAACATTTGAAGACTGGTGGAAACCATTGCACGAAAAACAGTTGAAGTCCACCAAGCATGGAAAACTGATCATTTTAGAAGGTTCACATTTCCTTCATCAGACACAAAGTGAACTGATTGCAGAAACTTCCAGAAAATTCATTCGCGAAACACTTGTTCGTAAACTTGAAGAAGCGGAAAGAAAACTTCAAAATATTGCCTAAATAGAACAGGAACATTTTTTGCCTCTCTCCAAGAATGTTCCTGTTTTTTCTAATCTGGATATTCAACCTTCACTGTAATTTCATTCAATGTTTCAGAAAGACCTTCATGAACCATCAGTTCATGCCCTTCTGAAAGTGAAATCTTATTGCCATGCTTCAACTCAATTTGATGTGTAAGTACACAATACACCAAAGTCGACATGAATTCATGAAGCTCTTCCGCAGTTCCCAGTGTATCAAGCACTTCAATTTCCAACTCATTGAACATCTTTAAACCATAAGTATAACCTGAAAGTCCTTTTGAAGTGCGGTAAAATCCAAAATGAATCATGTTATAGATTGGCAAAGAGCCATCCTTCATCACATCCGCTACTTCATCATAAAGTCCTGGTTCAAAAACAGTTCCACAGCTGCTGATCGCAAGCACGTTGTCCTGCATGCTCAAACA
This sequence comes from Erysipelotrichaceae bacterium, assembly GCA_017397025.1. GTDB lineage: Bacteria > Bacillota_I > Bacilli_A > Erysipelotrichales > Erysipelotrichaceae > RGIG1896. The sequence continues at coordinate 5,867 of JAFQKG010000051.1, forward strand.
GCTGAGCACCTTAACTAGCATCTTTCCTGCTTCAAGACGATTGAGATTAGAAGAGACTTCTACTTTTAAATAGGCCTGATGATAATTGACAATCTCCAATACATCTGGCCAGTCAATGTTGGAAGCTGCATTGATTTGAGCTTCATAATGATCCAGCTGACCCTCATGCAAAGAAACAGTGACATGAAGATTCTCAATATCAAAAGATAGATCATCTTCCTCATTTGTCACTACTTTGACATCCCATCGTTCCGCAAGTTCAAGACAAAGACTTTCTTTATCCCATTCACAGCTAGCCAATAGCACGTGCCCTATGAAACATCCTTTTTCAGCGTTTTTCTTAAACTGATGATCAATCACTTCAGCATGTTTGTTCCAGAAATTTTCGATTTCATCAATCAGCTGATGCGCCTGTGCGATTTCATTGTTCTGCTCTAAAACCTCCATGCGAGAATAAAGATGTCCGCTGTGCATCAGTGCACCTGGTTCATATCCTCCTGCTACGCCTATTAAAAGTTCACTGCCTGCAAACATGAATTCCATGACATAGTAATTTAATCCATTGCGCTGAAATTCGTTGACTGCCTCCAGATAAACAGGAGTGACGTTCTGACTCAAAAGCCAGTTTCTAAATTGATTGACTGCAATTTCTTTTTGGTTCATCATTGCGATTCTCCTTTGCATTCTTTTTGTTTTCTTCTGCAGCAGCTTTTGCAGCTACCTGTGCTTTCACAGATTTCATAGCTTCCGCCTTCTATTTTCAAAACACCTCCACTCATCAGATACAGTGCCATTTTCTTTCTGGCAGAATCATAAATGCGAGTGATGGTCGTTCTGGCTGCATTCATTCTCTCAGCACACTCTGCCTGAGACAAATCATATCCATCAATCCAGCGAATCGTTTCGTATTCCTCAACAGTCAAAACTGTTTCCTGTACACTTTCATTGCCTGATGTAAAATGGAGACATTTCGGCATTTCACAGACACGTTTACATTTATTGGGTCTTGGCATAAAGCACCTCCGATAATTGACATATGTCATCAATAGAGCTATGATATTGTTATAAAGACAAGGAGATTATATCATGAAAATTGCAATTCCAACTCAAAATCATCAGGTTTGGCAGCATTTTGGAAGAAGTCCTGAATTTACAGTATATACAGTAGAAGACAAGAAAGTCATTCGCAAGGAGATTCTTCCTGCAAATGGTGCTGGCCATACTGATCTAGTCCTGCTTCTGAAAAGAAACTTTGTCAATGTACTTATTTGCGGAGGACTTGGAAGCTGTGCAGTAGAATGTGCACAAGCAAATCACATTGAAGTCTTCAGTGGAACATCAGGCATGGCCGATGAAATTCTTCATCAGTATTTAAATGGTACACTTGATGCAAAAACAGATGCAACCTGTGATCATCATGATCATGACCATCATGATCACGACTGTCATTGTCACTAAACACCTCTTGAAGGTGTTTTTTCTTATTCTCAATCCTATGAAACTCATTGATTGATTCTATTTGAAATTTGATATAATAAGTAAGATGAATCAAGGAGGTGCATCATGAATACCATTTTCAAAGAAATTGATGATCAGACATTAGATGAATTTGTGTTCAGCCATCCTAAAGAACATTTCATGCAGACTGCTGAATGGGGCAAAATCAAGTCCATGCAGGGTGCATGGACATATCAGTGCGTTGGACTTTTTGAAGATGATACATTGATAGGAGCTGCCATGCTTCTTTTAAGAAAGATTCCAGTTTTTGGTTCATTGATCTGTTATGCACCAAGAGGCTATATGATTGATTTCAACGACATGAATCTTGTACGCCTATTTACAGATCATCTTGTCGAATGGGCAAAAAAACGCAATGTCTGCTACATCATGTGTGATCCAGATGTTTATTACTGTGCCAAAGACAAAAACGGAAACATCGTTGAAGAACATCCTGATTTTGTAAAACAAATGGAATCACTTGGTTATCAGCATCAAGG
>JAFQKG010000052.1 GCA_017397025.1 Erysipelotrichaceae bacterium
GTTGTCTGATGAAATGATCATCCAGCTGACAAGATCAATCAAAGACATGGTTGTTTCACCATGTTCAAAGACCTCAGAATCTGAAAGGATATCAGATTGAACAACGTTGATTTGCTGATGCAAAGACAAATTTCCAAGCATCACTTCATTGAAAGCACAATACATAATTGGAACTTTGATGGTAGAAGCGGAAACAAGTTGGCGCTGACTGTCCAGATCATATAGAATAGTGTCAGTTTCCAGATCTTTAATGAGCAGAGACACTTGACTCTTTGTATTTGTAAGAATATGTTCAATCTGTTTCTTAAGACTTTTCATAGTTTTCTCCCATTTTGATTACAGTATAGCAAAACTGGATGAAGATTGCAGAAAAATTGAATATTACGATATGAATTTTTAGAGAAATCAAATTGAAAATCTATATGAATTTCTTCATCTTGAAAATGTGCAGTCTTCAATAGAAAAAAACAAAAAAACACAAAAAAACTATATTCGATTTTTAAATTTGATACTATAATAAATCTGTTAAACTATGTCATTTTTAAGTGATAGGGTTTTACGAACATGCAGTAATTTTGTGGAGAAAGGGGACATTTATATGAGAAAATTAGTATCCGCATTATTAACAATGGTCTTACTGTTTACATCCTTTACAGTAATGCCGGTGACTTCTGTTCTTGCAGAAGGGGAAGGGTCAAAAACTGTAGATCCTGCTACTGTGAATGGGTGGACAGAAGTTTTTAAACCTACTACGACAGAGCACGCGGGTGGTGTATGGACGGATAAGTCGGTTTTTGCAAGCGCAAATGAATATATAGCTGCTACTAATGAATCTGAAGATAGTGAGTCAGTGGCAAAATTGCAGATTGATGAAGATAACTTTTTAGTTAGCTTATCAGCAATGGCATCAACAAAGAGCATTGTAGGCTACTCTAGTATTCCTACAGATACAATGCTTGTTTTAGATATGTCAACATCTATGATTAATAATAGATCAATTGATGAACTGACGATTGCAGCAAACAAAGCAATGCAGGAACTATTGAGTTTGAATAATCATAATCGTGTGGGTGTTGTTGTGTATGCTGGTAATACAACTGGGGGATTTAGTCAGAATGCTCCTGGTGCAACTGTGGTACTTTTACCTTTGGATCGTTATACTTCAACTACAGATGTTGACAGAGATGGAAAAAATGACTATTTGAATTATAGCAGGCCTAATGAAAGATCTGAATGGAATACAATGTTTGTTGTTGACGGAGTAAAGAATTCAGCAGGTAACTCAATGAGAGACCGAACAAAAACTACAAGTTCAGGTACATTTATTCAGGATGGTATTTATGTTGCGTTGCAGCAGTTTTTAAGATCTGATATTGAAACAACAATTTCTGAAGGTCAGATACAAGCTGGAACTGAACGACTTCCTATTATGGTTATTATGACTGATGGTGAACCTACACTGGCAGTTAGAGATTATGATGGTAACAATGGATCCTTAGGATCAAACGAACTAAGATACACAGATGATGGATATCATGATATTACTTTCTTGTCTCAGCTGACTGCTTCTTATGCAAAGCAGCAGGTTGATTCAAAGTATGTAAGTGAAACACCTTTGTTTTATACATTAGGTTTGAATGTGGATGAAAGAGAAGCTCTTGTGATGAATCCAGATCCTGGTTATGAAAATGGTGATTCTGGTTTAATTGCACGATTCAATAATTATTGGGAAGAATTGAAAAGAGATGGAACAGTAGAGCTTGTCGATGCAAGAAATTCAGTTGATGATTTGAGATATGATGCTGAGGTTATTAGAGAATTAGAAAAATATCGCAGTTATTCTGATGGCTATTATTCAGCAGAAAATGAACAAGGACTTCTTGAAGCCTTTGAAGAAATCGTTACAGAAATTATTCTTCAGTCACTGTATTATCCTACATTAGTAAAAACAGATGCAGTGCATGGTGATGGATATCTGACTTTTACTGATATTATTGGCCACAATATGGAAGTGAAAGGCTTCAAAGGAATTCAGCTTGGAGATAAGCTGTATGATGGAAGTAAACTGGCTCAGCTGATTGTTACTGGTTCAGCAGGTACAGTTGAAAATCCTTCAGAAATCGGGGATAACTTGGTTTGGGCGTTGACTGAAAGACTAGGTTTAACTCGTGTACAGGATACACCAATTGTTAGACAATTGATTGTTGATGCATATAACGCAGGTCAGATTTCTTATAATGCTTCTACTGGTGAATTCAGCAATTATGTTGGATGGTTTGGTAATTTTAATGGAAAATATTTAGGCTTCTGGGATGGAACAGAGGCTGGACTATCTAATGCTCCGGCTGATGCAGTTGCAGCAAATAAGAGCTATTTGTTCTTAGATGCAGTTGGTGAAGGGCATCGCGAAACAGATATTTTGTATGCTTCTGTTCAGGTCAGCGAAACAATAAAAACATATACGAGCCCTAGAGGAGTTACGATGGAGGCAGGAGAAAGCTTAGTCTATGCTAAACTTCCTGCATCATTGATTCCACTTGTAGAATATCATGTTGAATTAGAAGGCTCTGATCCAACAAAGCCAACTAAGCTTGAAGTAAAAGGGGCAGATGCACCTTCCAGATTGATTTATGAAGTAGGTTTAGATAGCAAGATTGATTTGTTGAACATCAAAGAAACTGCACCTCATGCAAGTGCATTGAATCTTGTGGACGGAAACTATGTGTTCTACACAAATCAGTGGAATGCTGATTGGACAAATACTGATCCATGGATTAATAATACGTATGCAATGTTTGAACCATCTCATGAAAATGAACATTATTATTTCAATGAGAAAACAATGATCTATTCTGATAAGAATGGTACTGAGGCAACTTCTCTTGCTGGTTCTGGTCCTTATTATCGTCGACATCTTGAATACACTGTAAGTAATAATACGGTAAATGCAACATATGTTTATACTCAGATATCTTCTGAGGTTATTAAGAGTGCAGTTCAGGATGGAAATAACTATTACGTTGACAAAGGCACAATTCATCGTTATGTATCAGATCATGTGGTTTATAAAGGGCCAGATTCTAATCCGAATCCAACAGGTACTGTTCAGTATTCTTCTTATCCTTACATTCATCACGTTGATAACCCAGGTGTTAATCAGGATGTATATCATGTTGATGATATTTTGGGTAACAACGGTAAGTTAACGGTTCCTGCATATGAAGGAATTAAGCTTACTAAGAAAATTGATTCAACTTTGATTGAAGATTCTACTGAGTATGAGTTTGTTTTAAACGCGGATGTTCCTGATGGCCAGTATACGCTTGTTAAAGAAATGGATGGCATTAGAACGAATTCTCAGGTATCTTTCACTAATAAAGAAGCAACTATTCAATTGAAAGCTAATGAAACTGCATATATTCTTGGATCAGCTTTTGTAGGAAAGATAGTAAATGTTAAAGAAACAGAAACAGGAACATATAAAGTTTCAAGTATTGTTGGAGGAACTGTAAGTGGTAACTCAACGCAAGTTACAGTTGGCGATAATACAATCACTAATGTTACTTTCACAAATACTAAGGTTGTTGATGGTGATGTCATTATTGAAAAGACTGTTGTTTCAGATCATGATGCTCATAAAGAGCCAAATAAATTTAAGTTTACTATTACATTAGAAGGCAATAATTTGGAAACTGAATATCCAGCTGAAAAAGTTGTTACATATAATGATAGAGTAGAAAGAATTTCAGGAAAACTTGTTAAATATGAAAATAGCTCCAATGAATATAGATTTAAAGCAGATAGCGTAACAACAGAACCATCAATTGGTGTAGAGCTTGGTCATAATGATTATCTGCATATTACTGGATTAAAACCTGAAACAAGAGTTACTGCTGAAGAAGTAAATCTTCCTTCTGGATTTACTAAGAGTGTTACAGTAAATGGTAATGCTTTAACTAGTGGAAATCCAGAGGCTACTGTAGTAGCTGGTGCAACACAGTATATTCACACTACGAATACATATAGCCCAAGTGCTACAGATTCGGTAAAATATAATCTGTCAATTACTAAAGAGTTTAAGGCTCCTGGATTTAGCTTCAGCACAATAAATGATAATAAGGCAAGTTTTAAGTTTAAATTAGAGCAATACGATGATAGTCACAAACAGTATGTACAGGTAGGTAATGACATTATTATTGATATTACAGGTGTAGATACAAATGGTATTGGAACTGCATCTACAGCTAAAGAGCTTAATTTGTCCTATGATAAGCCAGGAAGCTATTCATATCGTATTACTGAAATTCCATCAAATGCTTATCCAGGTGTAGTGTATGATCCAGTAGAATGTTTCTTTACTGTTGAAGTAACAGATCCAGGAGACGGAAAACTGGTTATTTCCAATGTGATTGCTGGTAATGACACAATTATAGATAATACCGGTAAGACAATTAGTGCTAAATTTAACAATGAATATATTGTTGATGGATATGCAGAAGCAGTCATTGAAATTCAAAAGTCAATGAAGTACTACTACACTGATGAGCAGAATACACAGCAAGAATTGACAGGGGTTTCTATTCCGGTCGAAGGATTTGAATTTGAAGTATATGAAACAGGAAGTGATTATGTAGTAGAAGCAAATAAAACTCCTATTATTGTAGTCAAATCAGATGCTACAGGTAAAGCGTTGTTCAATAGAGTTTACACACAATCGGATTTATGTGATCATTACTATGTAATTAAAGAAGTCAAAAAAGATGGAAAGCATCCAAATGGTACATTGACTTATGATGAAACAGTTTATAAAGTTCATGTAAAAGCAGGTACTTCAAGTGAAGGAACTAATGTTGTTCCAACAATTAGTGTGGATGTATATAAGAATGATGAAGCAACGCCAAACACATATAAACCTGCTTCTACAACTGGTGACGGAAGTGCTCATGTTAAGGTAAATGTGCCTTTGGCATTCACCAATAAATATTCTCCAGATCCAGTTGCTTTAGCAATTCCTGTATCTGGAACTAAAAACTTCAGCGGATGGCCAAATAGTGTGAACTATCCTGATGGGCTAAAGTTTACATTCGAATTGTATCATCGATATACTGATTCTGCTGGACAGCCAAAAGAAGAGTTGTTTGCAACCTTGGAAAAGAAAGCTAGTGAATTATCTGGAAAGAATTGGACTTTTATTTTCAATGAAGAAGGAAAATATAAGAAGTTCACTAAACCTGGCACATTCACGCTGGTATTAAAAGAATTTGTACCTGCAGATGGAGTTAAGTATCCAGGAGTAACTTACGATACTACAGTATATGTAATCACTGTGAATGTAACATCTGATGCTAATGGTAAACTTCATGCATCAATTACTGATATTGAAGCAGATGGCAAAGATGCTGTAATTCAGTTTAACAATTCTTATGAGGCTGCTCCTGTAACTGCAAAGATCCAGGGAACTAAAACACTTGTAAGTGATTTATGGACGTTGAATCCTAATACATTCTCGTTTGAATTGTTCGAAGCTGATGCTAATCATAACATCACGAACAATACGGCGATTCAAAGAGTGAACAATGGTAATGCTGATGGAACTGCTGGTAAATTTGAATTCAATTTAAATTATGATAAAGCAGGAACATATAATTATGTTGTCAAAGAAGTAATTCCTTCTGAAGCAAATGCTGCAAACGATTACACTGTTAGAGGAATTAAGTTTGATCCAACAGCTTACAAGGTTACTGTTACTGTTACTGATAGTGGAGTTGGTAATCTTCAGGCAAACGTTGTAATTGCAGATGACAATGACAATATTGCGGATTTTAGAAACGAGTATTCTGCAACTTCAGCAACAACTGAAATTACAGGTACTAAGAATGTTGATGGTGCTAAATTAACTGCAGTATATGAAAATCAAACTTTCCAAAAATTCTTTGAATTTGAACTCTATAAAGCAAAAGTGGTTCATGGTGATTGGACAGGCGAAAATAGTTTAGTTGAAACAGTTAAGATTGAAAATGTATTAGCAGACACTACAGGCACATTCAAGTTTACTAAACTGGAATTTACAAAACCTGGTGATTATTATTACATTGTTAAGGAAAAAGCTGTGAATACTGATCCAAATATTGTGTATGATCCAAGAGAATATCGTATACGAGTGAATGTTGCAGATAATTTGAATGGTACATTAGTGGCACATCAGACTGTGATGATTACAGGAAATAACAATCCTGTCACAGACATCACGTATTCAAATACTGTTCATGCTGAAGAAATTCAGTTAGTATTAAAAGCTGATAAGCTTTTGGAAAACTGGCCAACAGAATTCATTAGTCAATCTCCAGAGTTCACATTTAATTTGTATCTTGCAAATGATCAAAGTGAAAAAGTTGATGCAAATCCATTAACTCCTGAAGTGTTGGATGTTGCTTTGAGTACTACAGTAAAAGGTACAGGTGAAGTTGTATTTGAGGATAGTCAAGATAAATTGGCTACTCCATATCTGAGATATACTCAACCAGGCACTTATTATTATATTATTGAAGAATCAATTCCTTCAGAAGCTACGAACAATAAGCTGAACGGTATCACATTTGACCCTACAAGTTATCTTGTTGAAGTAAAGGTTGAATTGACAAAATATGATCAGTCTACAAGTGGACGTGATGAGCTGAAAGAAACAGTCACATATTATGAACTGAATGGTTCATCCAAGACCCCAATTGACGTAGATGACATGGATTTCATCAATAAATATGACCCTATAAAGACTTCTGTGACTTTCAATGCTAAGAAAGTTCTAATTTCTGATGAAAATACAGGAAAATCATTGGAAGATTATAATGGGAAGTTTGTATTAGGATTATTCAAAGCGGATGATCTGGGCAACATTATTGAAACAGAACCTACTTATCAATCTAAAAATAATTTAGATAAATTTGAAATTCAGGTTGAATATGATAAACCAAGTGTTCACTACTATGTTCTGAAAGAAGTTGATGGTGGTATTTCTACAATTACTTATGATGATACTGAACTTCGTATCCGTGTAACTGTAAGTGATGAAAACGGTGTGCTGAAAGCTGAAACTGAATACTTTGTAGATAACAGATGGGAACCAGCTGATGCATTTGCTGGAACTGAACTTGTGTTTACTAATGAATTCCATCCTACTGAAGTAACAATTGATATTGAAAAAGTATTGAAGTTTACTTCTAATGGCAAACATGGATTAAGTGGGTTCCAGTTCAGCCTGAAAGAGGAAGGCGACGAACCAATTGTTGCGTTGTCTGATACAAATGGTGAGGCTAAGTTTGTGCTTCTGTTTAATGAATCTCATCTAGGCGCAAACAATTCTTCTAAGACTTACAAATTTACACTTAGTGAAGTAGATCAGAAAGAAAAAGACATGGTTTATGATACAACTAAGTATGAAATTGAACTTGAAGTAAAAGTGAACAGTGAAGGCAAGTTGATTGTGACAAAGAAAGACTCCGATGTTGCAGTTTCTAAGATTGACTTTACATTCACAAATACATTCAATGGCTCTGAAGATGTACCTGAAAAACCAGTTGATCCAACACCTTCAGTTGTTGTTCCAAATACAGGTGATGACAGCAATGTTCCTCTGTATGGTGCAATGATGCTGATTTGTGCACTTCTGATGGCAATTCTGTTTGTCGTACAGAAGAAACGTGAATTAATTTCTAGACATTAATTCAAACTAAAAAAGACAGTGGAAGCTTAATGGCTTAACCGCTGTCTTTTTGTATAGGTAAATGAAAAGCGTCAAACTGACGCTTTTTGGTGTTAAAGCAGGTTTTCTTCAATCCAGTGCGCTACTCCGTCTTCTTCATTGCTGAGACAGATTTCATCGGCATGTTCTTTGATGGCATCTGGAGCATTGGCCACGACGATTCCTTTGCCGCACAGTTCAAGAATGTCAATGTCGTTAAAGTCATCACCGAAGGCGATGCAGTCTTCTGGGTTGATTTTGAGTGCATCTAAGAGATCCATGAGACCTTGTTTTTTAGTTACATGTTCATTCATGATGGCGAAGAAATCAAGTTCATGAGCATTGAGCAGTAGTTTACAGTCATAGTCATGATAATTGATGTTTAACATGCCTTCACGTTCTTTTGTGAACACAGTGATTTTTTGAATTTCATGTGTATCAAAATCTTCTAATGTACTGTAATAAGTTGGACCTTCTGGTCTTGCGTACTGTGGATTGGTACATAGATTTGTTGTTGGGTACCAGATAGAAACTTCTGTTTCACCAAGGGATTGAATTTTATGTACTAAATCTTTGATTTTGTTTGGATTGATGTCATATTTTGATAAAAGTTCATTGCCTTTGTATACGGCACCGCCATTGTTGTTGACTGAACCTACTGTTTGAAATTGACTTGTGTATTTTCCAATTCGATAAATAGATCGTCCTGTTGCGATAATGATATTTCCTATTTGACTGAATTGCTGCAGGATATGTGCAGTGTATTCTGAAATACTTTTATCATTTTTTAACAATGTTCCATCTAAGTCTAGTACAAGTGTCTTTTTGTTCATTTGAGGTTATCTCCTTATTCTGGCAGTCTGAATTCTTTTAAATAGTCTTCATTGTACTGCAGTGTGTCTTTTGAAGCATCGTAAAGCTTTTGACCTTCTACCCATGTTTCCTTGACGTCAAATTCATTAGTAATCACAACAAAGTCTGCATCTTTTCCGATAGAAAGACTACCTTTGCGATCATTGAATCCGTATTTTCTAGCAGGATTAAGAGAAGACATTTTAATGACTTCTTCAAGTGGAATATTTAGTTTTGTTACCAGGTTTTTAATGCCGTAAATGACTGGCTTTGAGCTTCCGGAAAGTCTTCCTGTTTCGCTGAGCACAAAACCATCTTCTGTGATAGAGATAGTTTTACGATCTGAATTTGTGTCTTTTGTCATGCCTTTGTAATGTCCTGCTGGAAGACCTGCGTATTTGACATTGTCAGAAATCATCATAAATCTGCTTGGATCTTTGACTTTGAGATAAACACGAATCATTTCCAGTGAAATATGCATGTCATCACAAATGATTTCACAATCAACTTCAGGACGAAGCAGGCAGGCACCAAGAGTACCGATATCTCGATGATGCAGACCTGTCATGACATTGCCTAAATGAGTTGCAACTGTAATACCTTCATCAATGCCTCGGTTAGCCTCTTTGTAGTTGGCATTGGTATGATATGCTCCAACAAAGACACCGTTTTCTTTGAAATAGCGGATTGCTTCAAGGGCATTTGGAACTTCTGGTGCTACATCAACAAGTTTCAGTTTGCCTTTCCCAGCTTCAACCATCTCTTTTGCATAGTCCAGATCAACCGCTGGATAGCCTGTATTGACTCCTTTTTCTCCTACTCGAGACCCCCATGGACCTTCTGAGTGAATTCCCATGATGCGGGCGCCCTTGAGTGGGTATTCTTCATAGTCAGCCAGTGATTTGATGCCTAATGCACTTCCGCTGACAGTTGGGAAAGCTGCGGTGACACCTTGAGTAACAAGCCCTTTCAAGTAGCCTTCAATATCTTGCTGAGGAATAGGTGCTTTCATCAAATCAAAACCAAAGCAGCCATGATTGTGTGTGTCAATGATACCTGGAATCAGTTTGAAACCAGTATAGTCTACATCAGCATTCAGCTGTTCTGAAGCTGGATGAAAAGAAGTGATTTTTCCATCATTGATGAGAAGATAACCATTTTTGATGCCATCTTCCATGTAGATTTGATCGCAGTAAAGAATCATACAAAACCTCCAGTATTAGATAAAATCATTATAGCATAACAACATGATGAGTTGAAAAATAAACAGAAATGACTACAATAAAAGGTATTGATTGAGGTTGATTATGAAGAAGTTTTTTGTGAGAGATAAAGAGTTTTATCTGCTGGTTCTTTCTTTTGCTTTGCCAGTGGCAATGCAGCAGATGATTAATTTGGGTGTTAATCTTGCTGACCAGATTATGATTGGGAGTTTTGGAGAAACACAGATTTCTGCATGTTCGTTAGCGAATCAGTTTTATTTTATTTATAACGTTCTTTGTTTAGGCATTAGTGGAGGTGCCTGTGTTTTAACAGCACAGTATTGGGGTGCGGGCAATACAAAACGAGTGAAGCAGACAACTACATTAGCTCTGTGGATTGCAGTGGCTTTGTCGGTTTTGTTTTCAGTATTTTCGCTATTGTGGCCACAAACTATCATGTCCTTTTATACAAAAGAGAGTGCAGTCATGCTGGAGGGTGCAAAGTATCTTCGTATTATGGCATTTGTCTATCTGATTCATGGAACTGCACTGATTGCAGTGTCAGTTTTACGAACTGTTGGCGTGATTAAATTGGGACTGTTTATCTCAATTGTTTCATTTTTTGTAAATATCTTTTTTAATTATGTCTTTATTTTTGGAGCTTTTGGTTTCCCAAGACTTGAAATTGCTGGGGCTGCAGTGGGAACATTGATTGCGCGTGCAGTAGAATTTGCGATTACATTTGGCTATTTGATGTTTGTTGAAGAGGACTTGAAATATCGTTTGAAAGATTTGTTCATTCACATTGATCGTCCGCTTTTCAAAGAATACATTACCATTGGTTCACCAGTAATTGTTTCAGATGGACTACTGACATTTGGAAACAATGCATTAGCGATGATTATGGGGCACATGGGACCAAGTATGGTTTCTGCCTATGCCATCTGTAATGTAACTGTTCAAATCAGTACCGTTTTTATCAATGGCATTTCATCTGCCAGTTCAGTCATTACTGGCAATACCATTGGTAAGGGCGAAGTTGAAAAGGCACTGAATCAAGGCTATACTTTCTTTGCACTAAGTGTGATTGTTGGAATTTTAGGTGCTTTCATTATTTGGTTAATCAATCCATTCATTATTAGTTTTTATAACATCACGCCTGAGACGATTGATGTAACAAATCAGCTGATGGCTTCTGTAGAACTAATTGTAGTGTTCCAATGCATTCAGGGAGTAATGACCAAAGGTGTACTGCGTGGAGGCGGAGATACAAAGTTTTTAATGATGGCGGATATTTTGTTTTTATGGGTTGCTTCCATTCCGCTTGGCTTTTTGACAGGACTTGTTTGGAACATGTCTCCGTTCATTGTGTATATTTGTTTGAGGATTGATTTTGTGATTAAATCTTTCTGGTGCATTCATCGTCTTCAAAGCGGTAAATGGATCCGTGTAGCTAAATTGACAACGGAAATTGCATAAAGACAATCATATTGAATGAAAAAGGTTCAGAATGAAGTGAACCCCTAAAGTGATATGTACCCTCTTTACTGGACAAACCAGTAAGGAGGGTATTTTTATGCGATGTACATATGAATTTAAGTTAAAACAGTGAGGATCGACGCAGAAAGAAGCAGAGAATTATACTTTAGGTATCAATCCAAAGAAAGGAATCAGATGAAGGAAATGGATGTGCAGTCAAAGCGTTTCTTTGGAAATAATGAACGTTTTGCAGATTTAGTGAATGGCAGTCTATATAAGGGAGAACAGCTGATCAAAGCCGATGAACTGTAAGAAATGGATACAGAATTGAATGAGCAGCAGTGCTAGGAAAATATGAAGCATTGAATGAGCTGATTGTTGAAGATGAGGAGGGAAAGA
>JAFQKG010000053.1 GCA_017397025.1 Erysipelotrichaceae bacterium
CTGTGCACTGTAATCAGCACCGCTTGGGTTGTATGGAATGCCTTCTTTTGAATCAGACTGCCAAAGCATGCCTAAACGCTTGTTTTCATCTTTTCCACTGCCCAGCATACCTATTTCTTCCCCATAATATAGAAACACCTTGCCCGGAGCAAACATCATTGTTGATACCATCAATTCAGTTTTTTCTGTATCTTTGCCAAAGAAAGCACCACTTCTTCCCTGATCATGATTGGAAAGGAACACAGAGTCCACTGCATTTTCATCAATAGCCTTGATTTTTGTGTTGTGCTCTGCCAGCCAAAAGGCAAGCACTTCTCCTGATTGCTTACGAATATTCGTTACAATTCGCCCATCTGTATTGGATGCAGGAAAATTAAAATAACTGTCCATACCTGAGCCATAATGATTCATAATGGTTCCTTGATCTGCCCACACTTCACCAACAACAAATGCATCTTCATTGATGGAGTGAATCAAATCAGTCAACCAATGCAAGAATTCCTTGTTTTGTGATGCATTGGATGCATAATAATGCAGCACTGCATCCAATCTGAATCCATCAACACCTTTTTCCATCCAAAATTCAACAATATTTTTGATTTCTGCACGTACTTCTTCATTGTCCAGATTTAAATCTGGCATCTCTGACCAAAACAGCGCTTCATAATACCAGCCATTTCCTAGTGCAGATTTCCCATTTCCTGGCTCTTGAGAAAAATTGTACCAGTCACATTTTGAACCTTCTGTATCACAAGTTCCATTCAGAACATTTTTCTTAGCTTCTATAAACCACGGATGTTTTGAAGAAGTGTGATTAATGACCAAGTCCATATATATCTCAATATTATGTTTTTGAGCTTCAGTTTCAAGTTCTTCAAAATCCTCCATTGTACCTAACAGTGGATCAACGCTGAGATAATCTGTGACATCATACAGATGATAACTTGCGCCATCAGTAAATGGAGTCATCCAGATAGCACCAGCCCCTAATGACTGAATATAATCTAGTTTCTCTGTAATCCCATTTAAATCACCAACGCCATTTTCATCCGTATCATAAAATGAAGATGGAAAGATTTCATAGATGATGGAGCTGTTTTCATTTGAAACGGCCTCCGTAGTACTAGTACAGCCACTTAAACAAGTGGCTGCAAGTAAGAGGCACACAAGTGCCTTTTTCATTATCCCTTCGCTCCTCCTGCAGTAATACCGCTGACGTAGTATTTCTGCATCTTGATGAATAGAAGTGTAATCGGAATCGCAATCAACACAGCCCCAGCACAGAATCGTGTAAAGTAGGCATCAATGTTTTCTCGCGCAAGCATCTGATATAAACCAAGTGCAACAGTATAGTTCTGATAATTATCCTTCATGATAACGCTGACAAAGATAAAGTCAACCCATGGAGAAATAAACGAAGTAAGTACAGTATAAATGACAATTGGCTTTGAAAGCGGCATTGTAATCTGCCAGAAAATCTGATTCTTAGTTGCACCATCCAGCATCGCCGCTTCATCAATGGATGCAGGAATGGTATCAAAGAACCCCTTAGCTACATAGTAGCCCATGGCAGCCCCGCCGCTGTACACCAGTACAAGTGACAAAAGCGATTGTGCCAGACCAATTGCCTTGAGAATATGATAAACCGCAATCATCGACATGAATCCAGGGAACATTCCCAGAATCAAAATTACATTCATTAAAGGCTTACGAGCTTTAAAGCGCAGACGGCTGAAAGCATAAGCAGTCAAAAGTGTCAAAATAGTCGTCAAAATACAGCTGGCAATCGCAACCACCAGTGTATTCATAAACCAGCGTGGAAAGTTAAACAAATCAGTTTCTGTAAACAAGCGAATGTAGTTGTCCAAAGTCCAAGTTGTAGGAATGATGGCCTTAGGGAAAGCTCCAGTAGGAGTTTCACGGAAGCTTTGCATCAAAAGCCAAACAACTGGCAGAAGCCAGATGATACTGAGCACTGTCAGAAACACATGGCTGATGACATTCGCAACGGTTCTTTTCGTCTTTGCATTTTTCATGAGAATGTATCCTCCTCTTGAACAGCACTTGTCTTATTGTATGTAATCAAAGACAATGTAGCACAAATAATGAAAATTAAGATACCAATTGTGCTGGCCAGTGCATAGTTCTGTTCATTGACAGTCAGCTTATACAGCCATGTAACAAGCAAATCAGATGATCCCGCCTGATACAGATCTAATGACAGCGGACCTCCGCCAGTCAAAAGATAAATTACGTTAAAGTTGTTGATATTGCCGACAAACTGAGTAATCATGTACGGAGTTGTCACATGAAGCATATATGGCAAAGTTATGTAGAAGAACTGCTGAGCAGCATTAGCGCCATCAATACGTGATGCTTCATACAAATCAGCAGGAATATTCATCAGAATACCACTAGTGATTAGCATGGAATAAGGAATACCTACCCACAGGTTAATCACAATAACAACGATTTTTGCATAAGTCGCATTGGTTAAGAATGGAATATACGATGTAATCCACCCAAGATCCAAAAGCAGATTGTTTAGTGCCCCTTGATCATGCAAAAGCTTTGACATTAGAAGCAATGAGACAAACTGCGGAATCGCAATGGTAATGATAAAAATGGTACGCCACATCTTTTTTAAACGCACACCTTTGCGATTAATCAAAATCGCAAGAAGCATACCAAAAATATAATTAAGGAATGTTGCAAAGATTGCCCAGATAATCGTCCAGACAAACAGACGGCCAAATGTTTCACCCCACATCGGGTTGCCGCCAAAAACTTTCTGGAAGTTTTCTAGGCCAACCCATGTAAACAGGTTTCCTGGAGGCTGATGCGTCTTATCATAGTTAGTAAATGCCATCAGAATCATGAAAATCAAAGGCAATACAGTAAACATGAAAGTCATGCCGATAGGAAGAGCCAAAACTGTTACATGGTATCTCTTATCCCAAAGATCTTTCCAGTCTTCCTTAAAGCTCTGAAGTTTCTTGCCTTCCTTCACAAGACACTGATTGCGATATGCGGTTCTTGTATTCATGACATAAACCATCAAAAATCCAATTGTGATGCAGACCGTAATCACACCAAAAAGAAGCAGCAGCATGGAGTTATCACCCTGAACAACTCTGAAAATCTGCAGATTTTCATCCCAGATTTCACCCTGTGCTTGTGTTCCAAGTGTCGAAAGCATAGATAGATAATACAATCCAGTCTGGATCATGTAGTAAAAATAGACAATTTGAACACCAAGATACAAAAGACCCTTGCCGATCTGTTTTCTCGCTAAGCATCCAAATCCCATAATGAAGTAAGAAACTTTTGTAATGATATCCCCTTTGACAAAATTGCCACAGAAAGACGAAAAGCCATCTGCAACAGACTTAACAACAGCTTTGCAGCCATTGATAAAGGTCGTTAGCATGTTTTCTTTCTCCATTCTATTCCCTCCTGTTCTTTAAGAAAAAGGGCAAAACCCATACGGTTTTGCCCTAGAGTCAGCGAATGTCCTAAATTACTGAGCAGCAGTAATCTGAGCAACCATTGTATCCAGCAGAGTCTGCAAATCAATGCTGTAATCCTTAGCTTCCATTGTAGTACCGAAAGCTTCAGATGGTGTCCAGTAAGCACCCAGAACGTCATTCTGAGATACTGCGAACTGAGACTGCAGAGACAGAGCTGCCAATGCAACGTTAGCCTTAACTGCTTCAGAAGCAGCAGCGTTTACGTTAGAAGGACCCAGAGC
>JAFQKG010000054.1 GCA_017397025.1 Erysipelotrichaceae bacterium
AAAAGAACAGCGATATTATCTTTACCGCTCAATTTAGTGGAAGATATCAAGTATTTTCTTACGCAACAAAACATTGCGTGACAAATGATTCTTTTTTCTTTATCATAAAATTAGAAAAAGGTGACAATATGAAGTTTCATGAACGTTTAAAACAGAAAAGAATTGAACGCTCCCTAACTCAAGATCAGCTGGCAGAACAGCTTCATGTAACTCGACAAGCTGTTTCCAATTGGGAAAGAGGTATCACAGAACCTGATATCAGCACTCTTCAAAGTATATCAGACTGTTTAAACTGGCCTTTTAGTGAAATGATGGATCAACAAGCACAAAAAAAGACAATGAACTGGAAAAAAATCATGCTGTATTCTGTTTTGGTACTGATTGGCTGCTGTGTGCACTTCACTTTAGAACCTTTATTAAAAGACTATGCCACGCATTCCTTTCGCGTAAGAGAAATGGCTCTTTATCAATACTTTGCAGTGACTGCCTTTTATCTTCTTATAGGTGCTCTTTTTTCTTCCTTTTTTGAACATTTTGTCCCAGTTTTTCCAAAAACAGCGGCCCTTTTGCTTCTTCCTGCATTCTTTTATTACCTTTATGCCAGTTTTTATTTTTTCTTTCAAATAACTCTGTTTCCCTCTTATCCAATTCTGCTATGGATTGTTAAAAACTTTACTTCCATAAAAAATATAATGTTTTTTGAAGGAATACTGCTGAATTTGATATTTCGCAAAAAAGTGCAAAAGTAGAAAGCAGCATGCATTTATGATCTCATTTGTTTGATCTTCAAAGGGGTGATTCGATGAAAACAATTCAGCTTTCTAGACTTCAATCCATTTCAAGAAAAGTTATCTTTCTGGCTTTAACACTTTGGTTTTGTTTTTCTAGTCTTCTTACATGGGCTACAGCCGAAGAGATGAAATATAATATGTTTGAAAGTTTACCTGCATTTCTTTGGACTGATTACATCAATGATTCAAAAGTAATGCCTGGTCAGTTTGAAAATACGTGCATCAAATCATTTACCCGTCCTTACTCAGAAATTTCGTTAAATTCATTTCTTACAAGATTTCTCCCTCACGATAAAAGTTATAGTTCAAATGACTGGATTTACGGAAAATGGCATACCATTTATGGATTCGAAGCTGCACTAGGATATTATGACCAGGATTTTAACCCTCTGCTTATTCAAGGCAACTATCTGACATTTGAGTACATCACTGGTGAAAACTGGCAAGACCAGACGATTGAATCCACTGGATATGGCTACATCAATTTGGACCAAATTCCAGAATTCAAAGCTTATTTTGAAAGTACTCCTTGGGGGAATTTCGGCCTTGATTCGTTGTTTAAAGTCATGAAAATGACAGGAACATTTGCCCAGAATGAATTTATTCCTGATAGCATTCAGTATCAAAGTTTCATAGACTCTTATCATCCTGTAGAAAACCCTGACCTCCATCGCATTCGAGAGCTGGAAGACAAGCAGCTCATTGTCTGGGAGCCAATCATTGAAGAAGAAAAATCAGCCTCTTCAGTAACTATCTATGCCTGCAACTTGTATGCATACCGCTACGACTATGAGCCATTCTATGTACAAGATCAATCCATGACTCTTCCTGAACTGCTCAGATATTCATTGGAAAAGAATCCGTCTGCTCAGAAACACTCACTGATTGAATCCTATATCACAGTTTCTGTACAGAAATCAGATGATCTCATTATCGCTGCATCAGTCCGTTTCTGGCCTTTAAAGTACGCTGTGCTTCGTTTAATTCCTTATTATCTGATTTCACTTGCACTGGTTCTTCTCCTATTAAAACTGATATTGATGAGTATCCAAAAAGAACTTATCACACATGAAAACCCTTCAGCTTAATGCTAAAGGGTCTTTTTTAGTGTTCTGCATAAAGCTGAAGTTCATACAGCTTCTTATAAAGTCCATCATATTTCAGAAGTTCCTGATGGGTCCCCTGCTCACGAATTTTTCCTTTGTGCAAGACGATGATGTTGTCGGCATGCTGAATCGTGCTTAAACGATGAGCCACCATAATCGTTGTACGGCCTTTCATCAAAGTCTCTAAAGCCTTTTGAATCAGCTGTTCAGTTTCCGTATCAATGTTTGCTGTGGCTTCATCCATGACCAGAATCTTAGGTTCAACAGCTAATGTTCTAGCAAAGGAAATTAACTGACGCTGTCCTTGTGAAAGTGTAGCTCCTCTTTCTGAGACAGGTTCTTTGTACTGATGAGGCATTTGTTCAATAAAGTGAGCTGCATTGACTTCTTTAGCTGCCTCTTTGATTTGTTTTTCTGTTATTTCTTCATTCAAAAGACGAATATTAGATTCAATGTCTCCAGTAAAGATAAACACATCCTGCTGTACCTGCCCAATTGCTTTTCTGATTTCTTTAATACTCAGTTCTTTCAAATCCACATCATCGATTAGAATTTGACCCTTCTGAATGTCATAATAACGGCCAATTAGATTTAAAATGGAACTCTTCCCTGCCCCTGTAGCACCAACAAAAGCTACTTTTTCTCCTGGGTGGATGATGAAAGAAACATCACGGAGTACATAGTTGTCCTCTTCGTAGGCAAACCAGACATTTCTGAATTCAATTTTCCCTTTGATTTCGCCCAAATGAACTGGCTCTTCTTTTTCTGTGATTGTATTGATTTCATCCTGCACTACAAAAATCTTTTCTGCTGATGCAAACGCATTCTGCAGCGTAGAAAACTGTTCTGCAAGATCCTGAATCGGCTCAAAGAAGTTTGAAATGTAGTTGATAAAGATGTAAAGTGTTCCTACTGTCAAAGCTGAATCGATGACACTTTTACCACCAGTAATCAAAACAATGGCTAGTGCAATCTGAGAAAGAAAATAAATCAATGGTCTGAACACAGAAAAAATCATCAGCTGCTTCAGATTCGCCTTGTACAAATCCATTGTTTTTTCCGAGAACTCATCCATTTTCATCTTTTCATTAGCAAAAATCTGAATCAATCTCATACCAGAAATATTTTCAGACAAAAACGTATTCAATTGCGATATACGTGTACGAATAGCACGATGCACCTTTCGCGACAAATTTTTAAAGACCACAATCGCAACTGTAATGATAGGCACCATGATAAATGACATCAAGGCAAGCTTAGTGTTCATCACCAGCATGACCACTGCCAGTCCTGCAATCTTGATGCTGCTTTTAAACAGTCGTGCAAGAATACGAGAATACATTTCATTCAGCGATTCAACGTCATTGGTAATACGTGTGACAATACGGCCTACTGGATGAGTATCAAAGTATCTTAGCGGCAAAGAATGCACATGGTGAAACAGCTGTTGACGAACCGTGTAAATTATGTTCTGACCAGTCCTGTTAAGCGTCATGGTTTGGACGTAGGAACAGCTCAGCGATACTAAAAGAATTCCCATGTAGATGAGTCCAACTCTGACAATTCCCATGAAATCATCATGACGAAGTACTTTTAAATCTTCACTTGTTAATACCTGTCCCGTCAGGTTTAAAACTGAAACGGTTGTCTCTGTCATATCTTCTGTTGATATTGGACCTTCTTCAGCCAGTGCAAGCAATGCTTCACTTTGCTGCTCAGTTAAGCCAGCAAAGAATGCATACTGTTCATTAACCATCATGATTTGAGCATATTCACTGCAGGAATCATCGCGGTGAAGATAGCGATCACCAAACTTTAAATCACTTTGTTCCACCACGCAATACGGCGCACTGTAACCTTCAATATAAATGTCAATGGCATCTCCAATCAACACAGGACGAATCAGTTCACATCCAGTTACAATCAGAACTAGCACTAAGCATAAAACCATTTGTTTCTTGTAAGGAGCCATGTAAGCTGCCAGTCGCCCAAAGATGCTTCCAGAATATTCAGATTCCATCTTTTCTTCAACAATCTGTGCCATGGTCCACCTCCTCACTCTGCAGCATTTCTTCTAAACGCTGCTTTTCTACCATTTCATAAAAAACTCCGCGAAGTGCCATCAATTCATCATACGTACCAAATTCTTTGATTTCGCCTTCATCCAAAATCAACAGGTAATCAGCATTTCTTACAGTAGAGACGCGATGAGCAATCATAATCGTTGTTTTGTTTTCCCTTCTGCACTTCAGATTAGCTAAAATCTGATCTTCTGTATCCGTATCAACTGCACTTAAAGAATCATCCAAAATAAGAACTGCAGACTCCTTCAAAAGTGCTCTGGCAATGGCACAGCGCTGCTTCTGACCTCCAGATAGAGTAACACCTCTTTCACCAACGACTGTCTTGTAGCCTTCAGGAAAGCTGATGATGTTGTCATGTACACACGCATCTTTAGCTGCTTGAATGATTTCTTCTTTGGAGGCACTTCTTCTGCCAAAAGAAATGTTGCGTTCAATGGTATCACTAAACAGCATGCTGTCCTGAGGAACATAAGCAATGTTCTCCCTTAGCACTTTTAGTGGTATTTTTCTGATATCCATGCCATCAATCAGAATGCTTCCTTCAGTTGCATCATACAAGCGAAGCAAAAGGTTGACCAAAGTTGTTTTTCCATCCCCTGTTCTTCCTAAAACTGCCAGTGTCTCTCCGGATTGAACCTTTACATTGATGTTTTTTAATGCATATGGAAGATGAGGACCATATTGGAAGGAAAGGTTCTGAATTTCAATAGACCCATTCAGCTTCTGTACGTCAAAGTGTTCTTCATCATCAACAATATCGGGAATTTCATTGAGGACATGATTGATTCTGCCAATGGCTGCTCTTCCCTGCGAGAAGGATGTAATCGCATCTCCTAACGCAATCATCGGCCATACCAGCATTCCCAAATACTGATTAAAAGCGATAAATTTACCTAACGTAATCTGCCCGATAATCGCCAGATAACCTCCATAAATAATTGTGATGACATAAGAGGCTCCTATCACAAATTCTAAAAGGGGAAAGACTGCCGCCATCAGCTGAACTACACCCATGTTGTGCTTTAAATTATTTTTGTTGATTTCCGCAAACGCTTCATCCTGTTTCCTTTCCTGAACAAATGCCTTGATGACACGTTCTGCAGAAATGCTTTCATTGACATGATCACTCATTTTTGCAAAAGCGGCCTGTTTTTTGGCAAAACGCTTTTCAAAAATCTCGCCGAAATAATATCCACCTACTGCAATCACACTCATTGGAACCAATGTCAATAGTGTCAAACGAACATCGACCAGTGTCATCATTTTGTACAGTGCAAGTACAGTCATTACAACTGCATCAAAACTTGAAATGATAGCAGGACCAATCGCAACGCGCAATGCTTCCAGATCATTAGTAAAATGCGCCATTAAATCACCAGTTTTGTGCTGGTTGAAATAGTTTTGTGACAATCCTTCCAGTTTTTCAAAGAGCTCATTGCGAATCAAACGCTCAATGTTTCTGGATGTTCCGAAAATAAAGTAGCGCCAGCACATGCGCCCCAGTGCAATCAAACAGACAACACCAAGCAGCGTACCCACCAGCTGAATGAGTCCCTCCGCAGTGAGACTCATCAACGTTAGCCCATCAATAATATCTCCTGTGATTTGAGGAACAGACAAGTTCAAATAATCGACCATCAGTAAAATAAGAAGGCCAATCAAATACCTGAATTTATATTTCCATATATATTTGAACAGAATACCTTGTTTCTTCATGATGTTCTCCTTTCTGCTCAATCAATACCGTCGATTTACCATCCTCTAGGAATCAAAATGGACTTTTCTACATAGTCCGCAAACCCATCTTCAGCACAAGTTTTTTCAGTAATTTCATCTGCACAGGCCTTGGTATCATCTGAACCGTTGAACAGACAAACGCCCCATCCTGCTTCTTTCAGCATTTCTTTATCATTGGACATATCGCCAAATGCCATCACTTGTTCAATAGAAATGTTCATTTCCTGGCAAAAAGCATGCATGGCTACTGCTTTATTGACTCTGCGATCTGCGAATTCAATGAGATTATTCTGTGTTTTAAACGCATGATAGTAAGGAGAGGAATGGTTTTGAACATACGCTTCTACTTCTGGCATCTGTTCTTCTTTCATACGGAACATGATTTTTCCATTTTCTTCACTGTAATATTCTGACATTTCTTTTGCCATTTGAATCTTTGTCTCATTTCTTAATGAAGATTTCACCATCGCCTCATCTTCTTTTAAGCAGAGCATGACATCGTGATAATACATAAATGGATTCAAATCAAAAGGCTCCATCAAATCAATGATTTCCTTGATCCATTCTTTTTTCAAAAGGAAATGATTGGAGAATGACTTGTTGATATGATTATAAACTTCGCAGCCATTCATCCCAATCAATACATCAAAATTCCAATCCAGATTCCAGCGTTTAGCCTGATGAATAATCTGCTGAGGAACCGATCTCCCTGAGGCAATCCCTATCAAAATTCCATGTTCATGAAGTCGATTCAATGCATCTCTAGTTCTTTCGCTTAGCGGCTGACCTGTAACAGCCAGAGTGCCATCAATATCACATAAAATAAGTCGAAGCTCTTCCATTTTTCTTCCCCCAAAAACTCATGGAGTAATTATATCATGTTTATCCTGGAAAAAGAAAAGAGATGTTTCCATCTCAAATTCCTTCATTTTTTAAGTGGACTTACCATCCTCTTGGCTTGAGGATTTTTTCTTCCACATAATAGGCAAATCCTTCTTCGTCATTGTCTTTTTCTGTAATGTCATCAGCATGTGCCTTGGCATCTTCAGATCCATTCAAAAGACAAACACCCCATCCAGCTTCTTTCAGCATTTCGTTGTCATTGGACATATCTCCAAAGGCAATGACCTGTGAGAGTTCAATGTTGTTCATACGGCAGAATTCTTTGAGTGCCACAGCTTTGTTGACTCTTGGATCAGCAAACTCCAGCATGACTGCCTGTGTTTTAAATGCCTGGTACTTGTCAGATGGATGTGCATTGGCATGTGATAGCGCTTCTTCCATTCTTTCTGCCTTCATGCGGAACATGACTTTCGCATTCGGTGCTTGATACAGCTCAGAAATATCAGCTGCAACACGAGCAGGAATGTTGTTGCGGATACCAGAAGGAATGACTGTTTCATCATCCTTGACATAAAGCATTCCAACTTCATCATAAATGAAAGGATTCATGTTCAAAGGTGCCATCATTTCCAATATTTCACGAATTGATTCTTCACTAAGTGCATAATAATCAAAACGCTTATGCTGAACATTGTCCTGCAGTTCAGAACCATTCATGCCAATAATGACATCAAAATCCCAGTCAAATCCCCATTTCCTAGAATTTTTTGAAAGCATCAAATGGACAGAACGACCTGATGCAATGCCAAACAGCACACCATGGGCATGCAGACGCTCAATCACTTCTTTTGTCTTCGGTGTCAATTCTCTTTTTGATGTAATCAGCGTACCATCAATATCACAGATAACTAAACGTAATTGTTCCATATTTTTCTCCTATTGAGCGTACAAATCTGTTGATAAATAACGTTCTCCATTATCTGGAAGAAGCACTACAATTTTCTTGTTTGCATAGCAGCTTTCTTTAGCCAGTTTCATTGCTGCACAAAGTGCAGCACCTCCTGAAATACCACAGAGGATTCCCTCTTTTTTTCCTAAAAGACGTGCTGTTTCATACGCTTCTTTTTCAGTAATTGTCATGATGTGATCCAAAATTGAAACATCCAAAATATCTGGTACAAAATTAGCTCCAATCCCCTGCAGACCATGAGCACCTGCAATTCCTTTAGAAATCATTGGAGAATTGAACGGTTCAACACCGACCACTTCAACAGATGGGTTCTTCGACTTCAGATACTGGCCACATCCCGTGATTGTTCCTCCCGTTCCAACACCTGCGACAAACACATCCACCTGTCCTTCAGTGTCTTCCCAGATTTCTGGTCCAGTTGTCAGAATATGGGCTTCTGGATTCGCAGAATTGATAAACTGTCCGGCAATCCAGCTGTCAGGATTTTCTTTCGCAAGTTCCTCCGCTTTGGCTATTGCACCGCTCATTCCCAATTTACCATCACTCAGGATAACTTCAGCACCATAAGCTTGCATTAATAGTCTTCTTTCAATACTCATCGTATCTGGCATGACAATCAAACAGCGATAACCTCTGGATGCTGCAACTGAAGCCAAACCTATACCAGTATTTCCTGATGTTGGCTCAATGATCAATGTATCTTGGCCAACTAATCCTTCCTTTTCGGCTGTATCCAGCATATGTTTAGCAGCACGGTCTTTCACTGATCCGCCTGGATTCATAGACTCAATTTTAACAATCACATCTGCCATCAGATTGAATTCACGTTTTAAATTGTTCAGCTGAAGCAATGGTGTATGACCAATCAGCTGATCACTTGATGCAAAAATTTTCATATTGTTCATCCTTTCAAAACCATTCTCATTATATGATTCCCACACAAATACGTCAATCACATCACTTTTCTTGACACACTTCATTAAAAGGAATACACTAAATACAGAAAGCGAGGGATTTTGATGAGAATACAGTCTTGTTGTTGCTGTTGTTTCCACGTCACTGTCCCTGCAAAGACAGCTTTTTAAGCTGTAGAACGTATGATTTCAGGGGCAGAAGAAATTCTGCCCCTTTTCTTTTCTGGAGGTTTCACTATGATTTTTCAAGACATCAAAGCTCAAATCAAGCATATTCAATCCAGTGATCCGGCTTCACGAAGTGCACTGGAAATCCTGCTTTTGTATCCAAGCATTCATGCAGTAGCACTCTATCGTCTTTCTCATTTTTTGCACATTCATCATGCAAGATTTCTTGCACGAATGATTTCTCAATTTGCACGTTTTCTCACCGGCATCGAAATTCATCCCGGTGCTACCATTGGAAAAGGCTTGTTCATTGACCACGGAATGGGAACTGTCATTGGTGAAACAGCTGTCATTGGCGATTACGTGAAGCTTTTTCATCAGGTTACTTTAGGAGGCGTTAACTTCACCCATGGAAAGCGTCATCCTACTGTTGAATCCAATGTGGAAATTGGTGCTGGAGCCAAAGTGCTTGGCAACATCACCATCGGTCAAAACGCTAAAATTGGCGCGAATGCAGTCGTTTTAAAAGATGTACCTGCAAATGCCACTGCCGTTGGTATTCCTGCAAGAATTGTAGTCCCTCACAAAAACGAAGTTCTCGATTGCGAATGCGCAGAAAATTGCATCCATAGAAAAAATCAGCCTTTAAAGTAGGCTGATTTTTTTATTAACGAATAACTTTTTCTGTGTCTCTGTCAAATAGATGAATTGCTTCTGCATCAACATACAGCTCAACATCTGATCCAACACGTGCTGAAGTGTTTGGATTTACACGTGCAATCATGTTTGCTCCGCCTACTTCAAAGTACAGATATACTTCTGAACCAACCAGTTCATACACAGAAACATTGACTTTCAGTACATCTGCATATTCTTTCAGTGAATGTTCTTTGTCATGGATGTTTTCTGGACGAATACCCATGATAACTTTCTTATTGATGTAGCCGCCTTTTTTAAGCGCTGCTGCACGGTCTGCAGGAACTTTCAAAGTATTTCCTGAATATTTCAGAACTACTTCACCAGCAGTTTCATGTACTTCACATTCTACAAAGTTCATCTGAGGAGAACCAATAAATCCTGCAACAAACATGTTGTCTGGATGATTGTACAGATTCTTTGGTGTATCACACTGCTGAATAATTCCATCTTTCATAACAACAATGCGTGTACCCAGTGTCATCGCTTCAGTCTGGTCATGAGTAACATAAATGATTGTATTTCCAAGTCTCTGATGCAGCTTAGAAATTTCAGTTCTCATCTGAACACGCAGTTTTGCATCCAGATTACTCAGAGGTTCATCCATCAAAAAAACCTTAGGATTACGAACGATAGCACGTCCCATAGCGACACGCTGTCTCTGACCACCTGAAAGCTGTGCAGGTTTACGATCCAATAAAGTTTCCAGATTCAAAATACGAGCTGCTTCATCTACTTTTGCCTTGATTTCTTCTTTTGGAGTCTTTTTCAGTTTCAGCGCAAATGCCATGTTTTCTGCAACAGTCATGTGAGGGTACAGTGCATAGTTCTGGAATACCATTGCGATATCGCGATCTTTAGGTTCTACATCGTTCATACGTACTCCATCAATCAATAAATCCCCAGAAGTAATGTCTTCAAGACCGGCAATCATACGCAGTGTTGTTGACTTACCGCAGCCAGAAGGACCTACAAAAATAATGAATTCTTTATCTGCGATTTCAAGATTGAAATCTTTTACTGCTTCGAAGCCATTTTCATACTTTTTAAATACATTTTTCAATTGAATTGTTGCCATACATATTCTCCATTTCTACGTGTTTTATTGTATCATTCTAATTTCTTTTCATCTATTGACAAATCTAACAAAAAAGCAGCCTTTTCTTTGGCTACTTTTTCATCATTGTCATTGCGAGGCGAAGTTTCAGTGCGTCTTCAAATTTTCTGATGTCTAAGCCTGTTCGCTGATAAATTTTATCCAGTCGATAAATCAATGTATTTCGATGCACATACAAAGCTCTTGCGGTTGCAGAAATACTTAAATTGTTTTCCATAAAGGAAACTGCAGTTAATATCAGCTCATCTTCCAACAGCTTTAAATCTCCATGGACCAATGAATCCATCATTTTTTGAGATTTCTTTTCAGACAAAGAATCAATCATTTCCAGCATCCACGTATTGGAAGGTTCTGCCATCAAACAAGCAGGATCATACTTTTCAATCAATTGCTGAACCTGTTTTACCTCTTCGAATCGGTCTTTAATTTCATTCAAATCCTCAAATACTGAAGAAACACTCATACGGAGAGAGACATATAGCTCTGTTTCCATAGTTGATCGAATGGCTTCAAGTTTTCTTATCCAATCACTTTTTGCATCAATGTCCATGAGAACCAAAAGATTGTTCTGTTTCATAATCATCGGAAGTTCATGTTCTATAAGTTGACTGAAGATTTCTTTGACTGCATCGAGTTCTTTTGTCCCACTCATCATCACAAGAACATACTGGTTTTCTGCCATTTTGTTTTTTAGCAATCCTAATTCATGTTCATCAGCCTTGGAGTAAAGCGCAAGTTCAAACAGCTCATTCTCTGAAACTGAAACAAGAAACGGCATCAGTGCAATTTTAATGCTTTCCAATGTCCGCTTTGCATCTTTCTGTGTGCACTCTAAAAGCACATGCTCCTCATCTCTATCAAACGCTAGTTCGGATGCAGCTGTTTCCTTAAAACCGCAGAAAACAGACTGACCATCTATTGTCAGTCTAAGTTGAAACTGATAATGCTGTTCATAACTTTTCAGCAGTTCATTCATCATCTTAGAAAACGTTTTCATAGTATTTTTATTTTATCACAAAAATCATGGCAATCCAATGAAGAACTCTTTATAATGTAAGGGATAAGAAGGTGTTAGCCATGATTACCACAATCAAAGAAGTTGCTGAAAAGGCAGGAGTTTCCATCAGTACCGTCTCTAAAGTACTCAAGAATTATTCAAACATTTCAGAAGAAACACGTCAAAAAGTATTAAAAGCTGTTAAAGAATTGAATTATGTACCTAATTCAACAGCCTCCAATCTTTCCAGCAAAAACAAGGACAAAGTCGCTCTATACATTTATATCAATGATATGAAGCAGGCTGTCGATGAAATCAATATGCTGTACCTGCAAGGTGCCTTTGCCATGGCAAACATCAATCATCTTGAGCTAGTAACTATCTTTAACCAGATGGTTTCTGATATGAGCACACAGGAGCTGACCAGCTATCTTGCCTCTCAAGGGATTACTGGAATCATTGTGTATGGATTAAACAAAGAAGACAAAAAGATCCTGCAGCTGATTGAAGAACAGCATTTTCATGTCTGTGTCATTGATGCACCTATCGTCAATGACAAAACATCTTCCGTTATGATCGACCATCAAAAAGGTCAGTACGATGTCGCAAAGTCCATCATTGAGCCTGAATATACTCGAAAAGTTCTTTATCTTGCAGGAAAAAGAAATGGGTATGTTACAGACATGCGAATCGAAGGCATCATGAAATTGCAGAAGGAACTTGGGTTTGAACTCAATGTTCAATATGCAGAATTTAGCGAAAAAATGGCCTATGACCTTACCATGAGATATGCCAGTGATGTGGACACCGTTGTCTGTGCCTCTGACTTGATGGCTATCGGTGCACTCAATGCACTCATTAAAATGAACATCTATCGAAAATGCTGCGGATTTGACGGCATTACTTTGATGAGATATGCAGGTAAAGGAATGCTGACATGCAAACAAGACTTCTATGATATTTCAGGAAATGCCATTAAAGAAATGGAACGTCTTCTTTCCGGAAAAAAAGGACAGAAAGTCATCATTGACCATCAAATTATTTCCATTCGATACGAAGATTCATACAAGTAAAGGGAGTTCACTGAACTCCCTTCTTTTTATCGGTTTGATATGCTGATTTTTTCTTTAATCCATTTCATCTTTGATTTGAATTCATCATAATCTTTCATTTTCCACTGCCAGTTTGGATCACCTACTGTACCTGGAAAATTGATACGGCATGAATCATTCTTGTTCAAAAGATCCACCATTGGAATGATTGCAATTTTTGATACACTTCTTAATGTGTATTCAATCATATTTTCAGACATCAGACGATTGTTCAGCTGATGACGTTTGAAATAACGGCGAATCTGTCGTTTGTACTGTTCATCACAATGACTGTACCAGACTCTCAGACTTTCATTGTCATGC
>JAFQKG010000055.1 GCA_017397025.1 Erysipelotrichaceae bacterium
ATTGACGAGTGCTAACGATGGTGGTATAACATAATCAGAAACAGGAGAAAGAAAGAACCACGAGTTCATGATTCTTCCTAAACATCCCCAGTTTCAAAAACTATATTGAAAAAGGAGTGATGATTATGTTTAAACCTAGTATTTTTGCAGAAGATTTATTTGATGATTTTTTTGAAGATTTCTTTGATTTCCCAGTAATCGATGATCGAGAAATGAAGAAGGCGCAGAAAAAACTGTATGGACATCATGCAGCAAACATGATGAAAACAGATGTGAAAGAACAGGAAGATTGCTACGAAGTAGACATTGATCTTCCAGGATTCAAAAAAGATGAGCTTTCTTTGGAACTGAACAACGGGTATTTGGTGATTAGTGCAGCGAAAGGTCTGGACAAAGAGGAAAAGGAAGAAAAAACAGGAAAATTTGTTCGTCGTGAACGTTATGCAGGCAGTATGAGCAGATCGTTCTATGTCGGCGAGGATATCAAGCAGGAAGACATTCACGCGAAATATGAAAGTGGTGTTTTGAGATTGTCCATTCCAAAGCCAGAAGAAAGAAAAGCTCAGATAGAGGACAAGAAGTATATTGCCATTGAAGGATAAGGCTCTTTCTTCAAATAGACTATAGACAACAATTGAATAGAGTCTTACCTAGCAGTCATGCATTACGGCGTGGCTGCTTTTGTTTTAGCTGCGAGTGAATATGGTATATCAACGATAGAAAAGGAGTGGAAACTATATGTCAAAATTTATCGTTGAAAAGAAGGGTGTGTTTGGTGCTGTTTATCCTGATACTGGACTATATCTGAAGCATCCAACAACAACCAAAGACAAAAACAATGCATACAAATTCTCAAATCTGAAAGATGCACAGAAAGTCGCTAACAAATTGAAGGGAGAAGTCATTGAGATTCAAGAATCTTCCCAAGCAACTCGCGAATATGATCTGATCTATTGTAAAGAATGCGCATATTTTGACTCAATCAACAGTAGACGTACCAATATGCCAACAGATTACAATGATTACTGTAGTCGAGGTTTGAGGGATTACAAGAAGGAAGGAAAGGCGTAATGCCTTTTTTTCATGTTGTTGGCAATTTATGTAAAGTTATTAAAATTTGACCTGAATTTCACATAACTTGTATTTTTGATTTCACATACGGACTTTAAAATGAGCACTGTATTAAGAAAACGAAGGAGATATTGAAATGAAAAAAATGATTAGATTGATGACGGTGACTCTTTTGACGCTCTCTATGTTAGCTGGTTGTGGAAATGCAAAAGCGACTGGTTCAGTTTCTACAGATGGCTCAACTTCCATGGAAAAGGTAATTGGTGCTCTTGGTGAAGCTTTCCAAAATGATACTGGAATCAGCTTTACTTATAATTCAACTGGATCTGGTCCAGGGATTAAGGCTGTTCAGGAAGGACGCTGTGATATTGGTCTTTCCTCTCGTGATTTGAAGGCAGAGGAAAAGGAAGCAGGACTGAATGGAACTATTCTGGCTTATGATGGAATCGCAATCATTGTGAATCCTGAAAATCCGGTGACAGATTTGAGTGTAGAAACTATCGCAAAAATCTATACTGGTGAAATTACAAACTGGTCTGAAGTTGGCGGCAATGATGCTGAAATCGTTCTTATTGGTAGAGAAGCAGGTTCTGGTACTCGTGATGGATTTGAATCAATTACTGATACAGAAGAACTTTGTAAATATCGTCAAGAACTGACTTCTACAGGTGATGTAATTACTACTGTTTCCCAGAATCCAGGTGCAATTGGTTATGCTTCTGTAGCATCAGTAAAGGATACTGTAAAGGCAGTAACTGTAAATGGTGTTGCACCAACTGAGGAGACAATCAAAGATGGCAGTTATGTAGTTCAGCGCCCATTCGTGCTGGTGACAAAGAGTGGGGTTGAGTTGAGTGATGAAGCCTTCAAATTCTTCACTTACATCACATCTGCTGAAGCTTGCGATATCATCTCTGCAGCAGGGGTTGTACCAGCTTACGGTGAATAAAACTCAGAAAGATGCAGAAGCGACGGTCATAGTGTGGACCGCCGCTATACTGCTTGAGGAAAAATATGATAACTCAACAAAGTACAAAAATAGAACAAATTCATCAAGACATCCGTGCTGAGCACAAGACTCATGTTGAATGGAAGCGCAGAAATAGAACTCAGACAATAGAATATATGATTCATGGAATCTTTTTATTGCTGGGGTTGATTACTGTAGGCTGTGTATTGCTGATTACAGTATATTTGATCATTTCAGGTATTCCAGCTATACGCCAAATTGGCCTTTTGGACTTCCTGTTTGGCAAAGAATGGGCATCTACTGCATCTGAACCAAAATACGGCATTTTACCCTTTATTCTGACTAGTGTCTACGGCACTGCAGGTGCGATTTTGATTGGTGTTCCTGTTGGCTTTATGACCGCGGTATATCTTTCAAAATTGGCATCCCCAAAAGTGAAGTCGGTGATGCAGTCTGCGGTGAGCTTGTTGGCAGGAATCCCTTCTGTGGTTTATGGTCTGGTGGGCATGCTGGTACTGGTTCCTGGTATCAGAAAGATTTTTAATGTGCCTGATGGAGCGAGTTTGCTGGCTGCAATCATCGTTTTGGCCATTATGATTTTACCATCGATTATCAAGATGTCTATTACAGCATTAGATGCAGTTCCAAAGGAATATGAAGATGCTTCGCTGGCGCTAGGTGCTACGCCTGTCGAAACCTATTTCAAAGTTTCTGTTCCTGCTGCTAAAAGTGGTATAGCAGCAGCAGTTGTTCTAGGGGTAGGTCGTGCAATTGGTGAAGCTATGGTCGTCATGATGGTGGCTGGTAATGTACCAAATATGCCTAATTCTTTGTTCCAAAGTGTGCGTTTTCTAACAACTGCTGTTTCTAGTGAAATGTCTTATTCAAGCGGTTTGCAAAGACAGGCGTTGTTTTCGATTGCTTTGGTATTGTTCATGTTTATTATGCTGACAAATGCAATGCTGAACTTTTTCCTCAAACGAGAAAGGGAGTAAATTATGTTAAGTCAAACATTATCAAAGAAAAGAAAAAATTATGAAGTTCTGATGAAAGTGTTGATGCTGTTGTCTGCAGGGCTGACAGCAGCTTTGACATTATTTCTTGTTATCTATGTTCTGGTACAGGGTATTCCAAATATTACTTGGGAATTACTTTCGACAAAGCCGAGTTATTTAACTGAAAAAATAGGGATTCTTCCAGATATATTGAATACAGTGTATATCATTCTTGCAACACTGCTGCTTGTTCTTCCGATAGGTGTAGGTGCAGCTATTTATTTGACTGAATATGCGTCGAACAAAAAAGTGGTAAGTATCATCGAATATGCTGCAGAAACCCTTTCTGGTATTCCATCGATCATTTATGGTCTTGTGGGAATGTTGTTGTTTTCCAACAATATTGGAACTTGTCTTCTGTCAGGGGCTTTGACTCTAGTGATTATGAATCTTCCAACCATCATGCGCACAACACAAGAAAGCTTGAAAACTGTTCCTCAGTCTTATCGAGAAGGAGCATTTGGTCTGGGAGCAGGAAAGTGGAGAGTAGTTCGTACTGTTGTACTTCCAGGATGTGTGGATGGTGTCATCACTGGTTGTATTCTTTCTGTTGGTCGTATTCTAGGTGAATCGGCAGCACTGCTTTTTACTGCAGGTTTTGCCCATGCAGTCAACGGATTGATAGATGGACTAGCAGCACCGGGTGCAACACTAACAGTAGCGCTTTATTTTTATGCAAAAGAACAAGGAGAGTTTGGTGTGGCATTTGCCATTGCGGCAATACTGATGATTTTAACTGCACTGATTAACTTTGCAGCTACATTTGTGCAAAAACAATTCGCAAAAAGGAGAAGTCTATGAGTAATATCATTACTGTAAAAGAGATGTGCCTTTGGTATGGTGATCATCAGGCACTAAAAAATATCAATATTGAAATACCTGAAAAGAGTATAACTGCTTTTATTGGCCCTTCTGGATGTGGAAAATCTACATTTTTGAAATCCTTGAATCGTATGAATGATTTGATACCTAACGTTAAAATTGCGGGTGAGCTTTGTTATGAAGGACAGGATATTTATGGTCGTCAGGTGGATGTAAATTATCTTCGAAAGGAAATTGGCATGGTATTTCAAAAACCAAATCCATTTCCGATGAGTATTTATGACAATGTAGCCTATGGACCACGTACACATGGAATCACAAATAAGGTTCAGCTGGATGAAATTGTAGAACGTGCATTAAAAGATGCAGCACTTTGGGATGAGGTGAAAGATCGACTGAAAAAGAATGCACTAGGTTTATCTGGCGGTCAGCAGCAACGTTTATGTATTGCAAGAGCACTAGCAGTTGAACCTAAAATACTTTTGATGGATGAACCTACTTCTGCACTTGATCCGATTTCTACAGCTCGAATTGAAGAATTGGTGATGGAGCTGAAAGAAAAGTATACGATTGTGATGGTGACTCACAATATGCAGCAGGCAGTTCGAGTCTCAGATTATACAGCATTTTTCCTGTTGGGAGAACTTGTTGAATTTGGAAAAACGGATGACATTTTCTCTCAGCCAAAGGATCAGCGCACTGAAGATTATATTACTGGAAGATTTGGTTAAGGAGACGAAGATGAGAAATCGATTTGATGAACAGTTATTTGAATTAAATAGAGAACTGATTGAAATGGGAGCAATGTGTGAAGAAGTCATCAGCTTAGCAATGAGTGCATTGAAAGCTGGTGATGTTGAATTAGCAAAGATGGTAAAAGAACAAGGGTCTTCCATTGATCAGATTGAACGTGATATAGAGTCTCGCTGTATGAAGCTTCTTCTTCATCAGCAGCCTGTAGCAAAAGACTTGCGTCTGATTTCTGCAGCATTAAAAATGATTACAGATATGGAAAGAATAGGGGATCAGGCAGAAGATATTGCGGAAATCGTTGTTTCGTTGAATGGCTCAGCTACTTATGATCATTCGTTAATTGATCAAATGGGGTTTGAAGTTATCCGAATGGTTACAAACAGTGTAGATGCATTTGTGAAAAAGGATGTTGATTTGGCACAAAAAGTCATTGAACAAGATGATGTAGTTGATACTTACTTTTTAAATGCAAAAGTGAGTATAATGAGTATGATTTCAGAGAAATCTGCGGATGGTGAAACAGCTTTGGACTTGTTGATGATTTCAAAATATCTTGAACGTATTGGTGATCATACAACAAATATTGCTGAATGGGTGATTTACTCTGTAACAGGTACACACAAGGGGGTGTGAAAATGATCTGGTGCGTAGAAGATGATTCGGGAATTCGTGATATTGAAATGTATGCATTGAATTCTGCTGGATTTGATACAAAAGGTTTTGAAGATGGTCTTTCCGTTTGGGAAGCCTTAAAAAAAGAAAAGCCTGAACTGATTATATTAGATGTGATGCTGCCTGGCATGGATGGGATTGAGATATTAACCAAAATGAAAGAATCGGTAGAATATTGCAGAATCCCAATCATTTTGGCTACTGCAAAAGGGCAAGAGTATGATCGTATTCATGGATTGGATTTAGGGGCGGATGATTATCTTGTCAAGCCATTCAGCGTCATGGAAATGGTGTCTAGAGTAAAAGCTGTACTGCGTCGTACTCAGACACAGAAGGTCTCAAAGCTATACAAGATTGGTGGTTTGGTGGTTAATCTGGATGAGAGAACAGTGCTAAAAGATGGTTGTAAAGTTCAGC
>JAFQKG010000056.1 GCA_017397025.1 Erysipelotrichaceae bacterium
ATTTTATTTCTGTACTGTGTTCTATTTGATTCAGCAGTCTTAGATAAAACTGGAGCTGAAACTGAATTCTATCTTTCCAAAGATTTTGTGCAGTTGAAGAAGTAAACGGGATTTCAAGATAACGAGTCAAACGTTCAATCGTTTCTAAAACAAGTTTCTTTTTTTCTAATGAATCCAGCGAAGAAAACTGCTTCCATTCCAGAATTTCATAAATTCGATAGACATCAAAACGGTCCAGATTGTCTGCTTCACCAGCAACTTCAGTTTCAAGCGTGCGTTCAAATTCGAAATCCGCTTCATCATCTACATGAATCGCAATTGCTCCGCAAATCGATTCAATCCGCTTCTTTTCAAGATTCAGCGACTTTAAAAATGGACGAGCATACTGAGCACTTAGACGTCCATGATCAATGTGTCTATCCTCAGGTATGCCATAAGCATAGCTGATATCATGCAAAAGACAGGAAAGCACAACATTTTCTACGTTGTATCCTTCTTTTAAGGCTATCTGTTTTCCAAGATTGGCAACACGCAATGAATGTTCAATGCGATACATCTTTTCTTTTTCATGGTCTTTGAAAACTTCTGAATCATCAAAGACCTTTCTTAAATGCTTTATGGCTGCATCAATCACTGAATTGCACCTCGCTTTTTTCTCATTTGAAACAAAAGTTCAAGAAATCCATCATGATAAGGGATAAACTGACCTTCTTTTTTCATCATTGAAATAGATTCTAATGTAGCCCATTTGATTTCGGCGACTTCTTCTTTCTGAAGATTCAGAGTTTGAAGATCACAGTTGCATTCAATCAAATACCAGTCAGAAATCCAGTCTTTGCCATGAACTGTCAAATAGGCCTGTTCATCCTGAAAACAATAATCCAATCCAATTTCTTCCTTCAACTCACGCTCAGCAGCCTGCCTACTGGTTTCCTGTGTCAGTACACTTCCAGCAGCACTGACATCCCATTGATCAGGCCAAGCAGAACGATCTGGAGTTCTTTTCTGAATCAGCAGTTCATCTTTGTCATTGAACACACAGATGTGCACCACAAGATGATATGCCCCCTTTGGAATTGGTTTTCCTCTTTCATGGACCATTCCCAAAGGTATTCCTGTTTGATCAATCAAATCCCACAGTTCCATGATGAATCTC
Source organism: Erysipelotrichaceae bacterium (assembly GCA_017397025.1). GTDB lineage: Bacteria > Bacillota_I > Bacilli_A > Erysipelotrichales > Erysipelotrichaceae > RGIG1896. The sequence goes on from JAFQKG010000056.1 coordinate 1,157, forward strand.
CTTGTATCGAAAACATTCTGTGTGATGATCATTCACAATGCCAACTGCCTGAAGAAAGGAGTATATCGTAATACTTCCCACATAGCTCATCCCTCGTTTTTTCAGGTCTTTGCTGATGAGATCAGAAAGTTCACTGGTCGTTTTAAAATGATCATCCCTGTTAAGTACAGGCTGGTAATTCACAAAAGACCACAGGTAGTCACAAAATGATCCTTTTTCTTTTTGAATTTCTAAAATAATTCCAGCATTTTTGATGGCAGCACGAATTTTTCGCTGACAGCGAATAATGCCTTTGTTTGTTAAAAGATCCTGAATTTTCTTTTCATCATATTTTGAAATCAAAACAGGATCAAAATCGTCAAAAGCATTTCGAAATGCTTCTCTTTTCTTTAAAATTGTAATCCACGAAAGTCCTGCCTGAAAGGTTTCCAGAAAAAACATTTCACACATCAGATGTTCATCCGTTACAGGAACTCCCCATTC
>JAFQKG010000057.1 GCA_017397025.1 Erysipelotrichaceae bacterium
CCAATCCATCCAAAGTAAGATCGACAGCCTGACCGCCAATCTGGATAACATGTACATGGATCGGTTGACGGGATTGCTTGCCGAAGCGGATTTCGAGCGAATCTATCAGCGGGTCAAGATGGAGCGCAGTTCTCTGGAAGAAAAGCTAAAGGCGCTGGAAGCACAAAAGGAAAGCCCGGTCAGCACAGAAGACCGAGCCAGAGAACTGGTTCAGCAGTTTCTGGATTCTGCTTACACCAGCAGAGAACTATTGGTCAGTCTCATCGAACGTGTGGAACTGACTGAGGACAAACAAATCATCATCAAATTCCGCTTCCGTGAACTGGAAGCAATTTCTTAGGGCAAATCGTTTACAATAGGCGAGTCGCTATGTCTCAAGAATAGAAAAAAGAGCGTTCATAAAACTCTTGAAATTCTTCCAACACACTTAGAAATATGATAAAGTTTCATTGGAGGAATTCTCTATGAAACTCAAATGCCTTATTTTTGACTGTGATGGACTCATGTTCAATACAGAATACTATTCCCGCCAAAACTGGCTCAGAATTGGCCAGAAATACAACCTGTTCATGGATGAACCATTGTTTGAGCAGATTACTGGTGCAGGACCTACTCATTTTCAAAAAGTCATGGATGCACGTCCTGACATCAAAGAACATCTTTCAGAAATCCGAGCTAACAGAAATCCAACCATTGCCAGAGCAATTGAAGAACTTGGCAATGTCAACAAGCCTGGACTTGTTGAGCTGCTGAAGTTTTTAAAACAGTCAGGAAAATACAAAGTCTGCATTGCCTCCAGTTCACCTTGCGAGTATGTCAATTGGCTAGTTGGAACTATTGGCTATGACTATCCTTTTGATGTCATTCTAGGAGGAGATCTTGTTAAAAACGCCAAGCCAGATCCAGAGATTTTTTTGAAAGCCGCAGAAATGACTGGCACAGACCCAGAGCACTGTCTTGTCTTGGAAGATTCAAAACTTGGTCATGTTGCTGCCAAAAATGCCGGCATGCATCGCATGTTTATTAAAGATTTAGTAGAACCTGATGAAGAATTTCAGTCTCTCATTGAATTTGAAAGAAAATCACTAGATGAAGTCATTGACTTTCTCATAAAAATGGACCTCAATTGAGGTCCATTTTTTATTCACTTCGTAAAGCAGTTACTGGATCTTTTCGCGCCGCCTGTGAAGATGGAATCAATCCACCAATCAGTGTCAGAATAACACTTAAAATCACCAGCACAACAGCCGAATTCATCGGCAGTACCGCATTGATGTTCATGTTGCCAGTGACATCATGAATCACTGCATTGATGATTGGAATCAATGCCAGTGTTACCCCAATTCCCAAAAGCCCTGAGAAAAGTCCAATGATAAAGGTTTCTGCATTAAAGATAGAAGAGATGTTCTTTTTTGATGCGCCAATCGCTCTAAGAACCCCGATTTCCTTTGTACGTTCAAGAACAGAAATGTAAGTGATAATTCCAATCATGATGGAAGAAACCACCAGCGAAATAGAGACAAACGCAATCAGTACATAGCTGACAGAATCGACAATCGTCTTGACGGAAGACATCAGCAGTCCTGTGATATCTGTGTACTTGATGACTTTATCTTCATCAATGCTTTCTATCTCATCATTGTAGTCATCTAAAAAATCCATGAAATACTCTTTCGCTTCAAAATCCTTGAAATAGAAAGAAATAGAAGTTGGTGAATCTATATCCTGATATCCCAGAAGCAGAAGATTTGTATCAGCATTCTTTTCAACACCGGATGAAGTCATCGTGCTGATAAGGCGAGTCAATTCCTCTTCGCTTAAATCAAACTGAAATGCCCCTGCAATCTTATCAGCATCGACTTGGAATGCACTTGCCATAGTACTCATCAGTTTACCAGTCAGTTCTCCTACCTTTGTCATGATGGTCATCTGCATTCTAGTTTCCTGAATCATCACAGCAATGGATGAAGAAGCATCGCTCAGTTTCAAAACACCAGTATAAAGCTGAGATAAAGGACCAGTCAAACTGCTGTAAAGAGTCAAGGAAGGATCTTCTTCATCAGATGGGAAGACGCCATAAAGCATTTCAAACATTCCTGAAATAAAGCCATTGTACATAGCCTCAAAGGCATCCTTTGGAAGAATATAGTTTTCTGAAAGCTTTGCCATCTCTGCCTGCACTGCATCACTTTTCATGTAGTCATTCACATAGCCTGCAGCTTCACTTTTCTTAATAGTAAGACTTTTTGAAGGAGTTGCCTGAAGCTCTTCAAACGCCGCAATAAAAGCATCGACATCCTTTTGATCAACCTGAATGGAAGGATAGTTCTGATTCAGCCACAGAAGAATTTTTTCAGCAATTTCTTCAGCATTCAAATCTTCAATGCCTGATTCAATCACTTCACCATGTTCTTCCACAAGTTTTGAAAGAAAATCAGCACTCAGTGATTCAATCTGACCATTGAGCACATTTTCAATTTCAAGTGTATCTGCATCAATCGCCTCAGCAATCTGTGTCATGTAGCCCTGCATCATCTGCTTGATTTCATCTTCTGAAACATTGGTTCCAAAGGCACTTTCCAACATCTTTTTATCGATTGAAATCATGTCTTCAAACTGAAGCCCTGAATCTTCACTATCATCATCAAATCGTTTTCCGCTGAACACATCAATTTCACGCTGACTCTGCTGTTTTTTTACTATTTCAGATTCTTCTGCCAGCTCAATGACATGTCTAGTCAGCTCCTTCAAATAGCCAATTCCTGGAGACAGACTGCCTGATACTCCTTCTTTGGCACACATGATACCGACAATCTTCAATGTTTCTGCATTTTTGTACACTTTGTTCATGAATTCTTCATCAGAAGTCATACTTTCATAGACATCATACTTTGCATTGTATTGATAAGTATCAGAAGCATCGATCAATTTGTATTCAAGATTCAGCAGTTCTTCATAAGTCAGCTGCATTGGATCATTCTTGTTTTCAACTGGTTCTTTTGCCATCAACTTGGCTACCATATCTTTCAGTTCTTTGCTGTCTCTTATCCCCATAGAGTACACCAGCATATCTGAAATGGAAGACGGATCAGACAAAACAAGAATCATTTCATTATAGGATTCTGGCCATCTTCCTGCCAAAACATCATACTGACCCTTTAGGGCATCCATATCATCCAGCATTTCATTGAACACTGAAGATGAGCCCATAGAACTCATAGACGATATCGTTGACATCATCGACATATCAGATCCGCTGATGGAAGACATGAGCGTACTTGGATTGACTTGAACAATGCCAAATTCATCATGTTTTGTATAAATCTGAGGTGCAACCCCATATTTATACTGCATCAATGAAACCGTTTGATTGACTTCATCCATGTTATCCTCAATGTGTTTCTTGAATGATTTCAAATCATTGGAACCAATGGTAGAAAACATGGAACTGACCACCTGCTGCTCATAGACAACGCCTTCTTCTTCCTTGTCATCAGGCTGAACCATCGCCATCAACAAGCCTGCTGCATCTCCCGTTTCGGAAGTCAGCGTCAAAGGATAAGAAGTCAAAGTATCTTCCTGAATCTTGTCAATGTAGTTCTGAAAACCTGTGGACAATGCAAGAATCAGCGCAATCCCAATAATCCCAATTGATCCTGCAAAAGCAGTCAGTATCGTACGCCCTTTCTTTGTCAAAAGATTGTTAGCACTCAGTGAAAAAGCAGTCAAAAATGACATGGATGATTTACCAAGATTTTTATGAATCGCCTCTTCTTTTTCTTCCACTTCAAAAGGATCACTGTCGCTGATGATAACACCATCTCTTAAGCGAACAATTCGTGTTGCATATTCTTCTGCCAGTTCTGGGTTGTGAGTGACCATCACCACAAGACGATCTTTTGCCACTTCCTGAAGCAGATCCATAACCTGCACACTGGTTGTGCTGTCCAGTGCTCCAGTAGGTTCATCTGCAAGCAGAATATCTGGATCATTAACCAATGCACGGGCAATCGCCACTCGCTGCATCTGTCCTCCTGAAAGCTGATTGGGACGCTTTTTCAAGTGATCTTTCAAACCTACTCGAATCAGTGCATCTTTCGCTCTTTGACGACGTTCTTTCTTAGAAACACCTGAAATTGTCAATGCCAGTTCAACATTGGCCAGAATACTTTGATGGGGAATCAGGTTATAGCTCTGAAAAACAAATCCGATTGTATGATTGCGATAGGAATCCCAATCGCGATCCTTATAGTTTTTAGTGGAAATACCGTTGATGATTAAATCGCCGCTGTCATAACGGTCAAGTCCCCCAATGATGTTCAATAATGTAGTCTTTCCAGAACCTGAAGGGCCTAAAATTGCCACAAACTCATTGTCACGCAAGTTCAAAGAAACTTGATCCAAAGCCTGCTGTGTAAGTGATGCAGTTTTATACTGTTTTGAGATTTTTTTGATTTGAAGCATTGTGTTACCCTCTTACATGAATTCTATGCTACCGAATTCATCCTGTAGAAACTTTCTTATTCTGTCGATTAGAAAGAAATTCTTTATCTTATTTTATCACACCTAAACTTGATGAAAAGTGACAGAATCATGAGAATGTCGAATCAGAAAGAAAAATGGAGACTTTGCTCCATTTAATCATTGTCATCATCGAAAAGTGTAAACATTTCAAAATCACCATGAGGTTCCTCATCCTCAAAATCCATCAAAGTAATATGATTGTCAGGATCATCCTTTAGCTCAACAAATGTCGTTGGCGATTCTATTTCATCTTCATCAAAATGAATCTGTTCACTTTGCAGCTCTTGTGTTACAGGTTCCTTGTAACTATCTTCTTTTTCATCCTCTTCATCTGAAGCAAGTATTTCTACACCTTCAGGAAGATCTACAATTCGAACTTCCTCAATACCTCGCGTCAATGAGAAATTCTTGGAGAAACTAAATGGATTTGAGAAAGTTGCATCTTTGGCCATCAGCGAAATGTCCTTGAACATCACAGGCACAGCCTTTTCATCCTGCATCACAAACTGATCATACAGTGTTCCAGAAATCACATCCAGAATTTCATATGGATGAGTCTTCAGCTTTTTAACCAGCAGTTCTCCTTTGACAGGACGATTGGTTATAGGAAGATCATTGGCCTTGAATCGCTTCATAGATCCTTTAGAACTGATAAGAACCACTTCACTGCTTTCTCTATTGATGACACAGGCACTGGCCAGTGCATCCCCCTTAGAAAGATTGATGGCCTTAACCCCTTGTGCTTTAACAGAAGTAGATGGAATGACAGAAACAGGATAACGGCTGGAATAGCCAGTTTTTGTCACCAAGAGTACATCATCTTCTTCATACGCTACAAATGCCTTCAGCAGTTCATCCTCTTTCTTAAGTTTCATTGCTGTCATAATGCGGTTGTTACGCTGAACAGCCCACTCCTTTAAGGCAGTCTTCTTAATCAGACCACTTTTTGAAATGGTGATGATCCACGCATAGGAATCAAAATTCTTTACACACAATGCACTTGTAATTTTATCTTCACTTGAACATTTGATGACTTTGTTCATATGTGAACCAATATCTTTCCACTTGGCTTCATCAGCCTGATAGACAGGCAGCACACCATAATTGCCCAGCTTTGTAAACAGAAGCAGAGTATCCAGTGTATCACATTCCAAAGAACCGACAAGACGGTCCCCTTCTTTCAGGCCTGTCGCAAATGGATCGCTTGAGGCAAAAGAACGCAGTGAAACACGCTTGACATAGCCATCCTTTGAAACAGTAACGCGAACACGTTCATTTGGAATCATGCTCAGTTTATCAATCACAATTTCTTCTATTTCATCCTGAATCTGTGTTCTTCTTGGTGTTCCAAAGTCCTTCTTGATTTCCTTGAGTTCCTTGACAATCACACTGCTCAGCACAGAATCAGAACCAAGAATTGTCTTCAGATGTTCCATTTCAGACACAAGTTCAGCATATTCTTTTTTCAGCTGAATGACATCCGTATTGGTCAATCGATAAAGACGCAATACAACAATAGCTTCTGCCTGAGCCTCAGTAAAGCCAAATCTTTCACACAGATTGACTTTCGCATCAGCCTTGTCTTTGGATAAACGGATTACCTGAATCACTTCATCCAAAATGCTGACAGCTTTCATCAGACCTTCCAGAATATGGCAGCGTTTCTTCATCTTTTCGTAAAGATAGGCAGAACGCTTCAGCACAACTTCTTTTCTGAAATCAATGAATGCGTCCAGCATATTCATCAGCGACATCTGAACAGGACGCTGATTCACAATTCCTACATTGTTGAAATTGTAGGATATCTGCAGGTCTGTGTTCTTATAGAAATAATTCAGCACAAACTGTACATCCATGTCTTTTTTCAGATCAACAACAATTTTCAAACCATTTCGGTCTGATTCATCACGGACATCCAGAATACCTTCAATCTCTTTGTTGAGACGGATATCATCCATCTTCTTGACCAGCTGACACTTGATGACTTCATAAGGAATTTCAGTAATGACAATTTGACGACAGGTTTTTGCCTCCACAATTTCTGTCTTGGCACGTACAATGACCTTGCCTTTTCCAGTCCGATACGCTTCCATAAGTCCTGCTTTCCCCATCACAAGACCGCCTGTAGGGAAATCCGGACCTTTCATATGTGTCATCAATGTTTCAAGTGTGCAGGATGGATGATGGATACGATGGATGCAGGCATCAATGACTTCACTTAAATTGTGAGGTGCCATATTGGTTGCATAACCCGCTGCAATCCCAGTGCATCCATTGACCAGCAGCATTGGAAAACGAGCTGGCAGCACTGTAGGCTCCATTTCAGTATCATCAAAGTTAGGTGCCAAAAGTACTGTTTCCTTGTCTAAATCTTCGCACATCGTGCTGGAAATTCTAGAAAGTCTAGCCTCTGTATAACGCATGGCTGCCGCTGGATCATCATCAATGGAGCCATTGTTTCCATGCATGTCAATCAAAGGTTCTCTCATCTTCCAATCCTGTGAAAGACGGACCATAGCATCATAGACAGAACTGTCTCCATGAGGATGATAATTCCCAATGACAAGACCAACTGTCTTGGCAGATTTTCGATGCTGCTTGTCATGCGTATTTCCATCATGATACATTCCATAAAGAATACGTCGCTGTACTGGCTTTAAGCCATCTCTTGCATCCGGAAGCGCTCTTTCCTGAATGATGTATTTGGAATAACGTCCAAATCGATCAGACATGATTTCTTCCAGTGTCAGTGGAATATAGGTCGGAGTTTTGATTTCTTTTACTTCTTTTTTCTTTGCCATGTTATTCCACCTTAAACTCATCTTCCAGCGTAAACGCTACATTCTCTTCAATCCATTCACGAGGCAGATTTGCCTTGTCTCCCATCAAAACCGAGACTCTTCGCTCTGCCATCATGCCATCTTCAATCGTAACCTGAATCAGTGTTCGTGTTTCAGGATCCATGGTTGTTTCCCAAAGCTGAGAAGCATTCATTTCACCAAGCCCTTTATAGCGCTGAATTTCAACTCTTCCAAGTCTAGCTTTCAGATCATTGAGCTCTTCATCATCGTAAGCATAGTGAACTTCCTTGCCCTTGGACACTTTGTACAAAGGAGGAAGTGCAATATAAACCATTCCAGCTTCAACAAGCGCTCTCATATAGCGATAAAAGAAAGTCAGAAGCAGCACCTGAATGTGTGCACCATCGGTATCCGCATCGGTCATGATAATGACTTTGCCATAATTGGAATCAGCAGGATCAAAACTTGCCCCTACCCCTGCACCTAATGCATGAATGATCGTATTCAATTCTTCATTTTTTTCAATCTCATTCATTCTGGCTTTTTCTGTGTTGAGCACTTTACCACGAAGCGGCAAAATAGCCTGATACTTTGAATCTCTTCCCTGTTTTGCAGAACCTCCGGCAGAATCGCCTTCCACAAGAAACAGTTCTTTTTTCAAAGAGTCCTTGGATTGTGCAGGTGCCAGTTTTCCTGAGAGCACCTTTTCACTTTTGCCTGTCTTTTTCCCTTTGCGCGCCTCTTCGCGTGCTCTGCGGGCTGCTTCGCGAGCCTGAGATGCCTTCTGCATCTTTTTGATCAGTTGCGTCGTCAACTCACGATTTTCTTCCAGATAAAAACTCAGCTTTTCACTCACAAAGCTTTCCACTGCTGTTTTTGCCTCAGCAGTTCCAAGTTTTCCTTTGGTTTGTCCTTCAAACTGAAGAAGATGTTCTGGAATGCTGACAGAAACAATGGATGTCAGTCCTTCACGAACATCATTGCCCTCAAAATTTTTATCTTTTTCCTTTAAAATACTCAGTTTGCGGCCGGCATCATTAAAGCATTTGGTAAATGCTGTCTTAAAGCCCACTTCATGAGTACCGCCATCTTTTGTACGCACTAAATTGACAAATGAATATGTGTTTTCCTGATAATCATCGGTGTATTGAAAAGCACAGCGAATCTCGATTTCACCGCTTTTCCCTTTGAAAGAAACCGGTGCATGCAAAACATCGCGATCTTCGTGAAGATAATTCAGAAAAGCCGTCAATCCTTCATCATAGTGGAACACTTCTTTTTTGTTGACTCTTTCATCAATCACAACCATCGTAATACCTTCTAAAAGGAAGGCACTTTCACGGGCTCTTTCAAGCACTTGAGAAAGATTGAATTCAGTCGTAGAGAAAATGCTTTTGTCCGGCATAAATGTCACTTTGCTGCCAGTTTTGGCAGATTTGCCAATCACATTCAGCTTGCCGATTTTAGAGCCGCCTTTTTCAAATTTCATCTCGTAAAGATTTCCATCTTTGCTGACCTCAACTTTCAGCCAGCTTGAAAGCGCATTGACAACAGAAGCACCTACACCATGAAGCCCTCCAGATGTCTTATATCCGCCCTCAGAAGTAAATTTCCCGCCTGCATGAAGCACAGTAAAAATCACTTCCAGTGCACTTTTCCCAGAAGCATGCCTGCCAACCGGCATCCCACGTCCTTCATCTTCCACACAGCATGATCCATCTTTTTTTAGTGTGATGGTGATTTTATTTCCATATCCGTTGAGCGCTTCATCAATCGCATTGTCAACAATTTCCCAAATCAGATGATGCAGTCCTCGCCCATCCGTAGAGCCAATGTACATCCCTGGTCTTTTTCTGACTGCTTCCAGCCCCTCAAGAATCTGTATGCTGTCAGCTTCATAACTTTTATTTGCCATAAAGAAAGTCAAACCCCTTTCTTAAAAATCACTCGCTTAATTATACACTATTGCTCAAAAAAAATCATTCCTGTGTGAAAGAAAACTCACACGTTTTTTCTATTCAGTCTTGTTCGTTTATGATAAAATAATACACGTTAAGGAGAAAACTTATGGAACTATTTATCTTGATTCTAGCCTATCTTTTCGGCTCCATTCCTTGGGCGCTGGTCATTGGAAAGGTTTTTTATAAAACTGATATCCGCGAACACGGATCAGGAAATCTGGGAGGATCCAACGCAGGACGTGTCCTTGGCAAAAAAGCAGGTGTCGCTGTCATTGCATTTGATGCATTGAAAGGCCTTTTCTCTGTTGCACTGGCAAAGGGACTTGGAATGAGTGATACAATCTGCGTTTTAGCTGGGTTTCTTTGCTGCGTAGGGCACTGTTTCCCTGTGTTTGCGAACTTCAAAGGCGGCAAGGCTGTCGCAACAACTGTTGGTTATGTTATTGGCATGAGTGTACTGATTGCCCATGAATTTGCAGGCATGTGCATTATTCCGATTGTATCTTTCTTCATCATTCTGAAAGTGACAAAGTATGTATCCCTTTCCAGCATGAGCGCTATTGCTCTGGCAGTGATCTGCGCTTTTGTGACTCAGGACAATCTTGTCATCAGCTTCGCCATTTTTGTTTTGTGGCTGTTTGTCTGCTACCGTCACAAAGCCAACATCATTCGTTTAAAAGAAGGAAAAGAAACAAAAATTACGTGGATGTAATCATCATTACATCCACGTTTTCTTTTCATCCATCAAATCAAGAAACAGACAGCTCATTTCTTCACTTAAGACAGGACTTTCACAAAGTCCTTTTTCTATGCAATCAACAAAATGCTGAATCTCAAAAGTGAACTCACTGTCAAACTCAAAATGATACTGCTTTTGAGAGTCAGCTGTACTCAGCACAAAATCATGAGACTTCCAGAAAAATTCGCATTCAACGCTTCCCTTTTCTCCATAAATGTGAAGCTTATTTTCAGTATCTAGTGTAATTGCGCCTCGAATAGAGGCAATCACATCGCCATCAAAACGAAGCATCATCATCGTCAATCCTAGACAATCCTTTTCAGCAAGATCCATGCGCTTGACATCAGTCACTTTTTGATTGAGCAGGCAAAGCACAGCAGACAAAGCGTAAATACCAACATCATACATGCCACCTCCTGCCAGCGACTGTTTTTTCACCCAATGGGTTTCATCAAAGCTCCCGTTATAACAATAACTGCCTTCTACCAGCGATATTTTCCCAAGCGCTCCTGTTTCAACCAGCTCTTTTATTTTCAAAAAGGTTGGTGTAAAAACTCCTTTGGTCGCCTCCATCAGAAGCAGTCCTTTTCTTTTAGCCAACGCAAAGCACTCTCTGGCTTCTTCAGAAGTTTTCATCAGCGGCTTTTCACAGATCACATGCTTGCCAGCCAACAAACACATTAGAATCTGTTGCTGATGCACAAATGGCGGTGTAGCGATGTACACTGCATCAATGCTTTCATCTCTAAGCATTTCTTCATAACTTCCATAGGCTTTTTCAATCCCATAAAGCTTGCAGAAATCTTCTGCCTTTTTCAAATCACGTGAAGCTGCTGCAATGATGCATGCCCCTTTGACATCTTTCATTCCCTTGACAAATCGATGTGAGATTTTCCCTGGACCAAGTATTCCAAAACGTATCATATTCTTCCTCCTGAATCAAAAAGAAAACACAGAGCTGGCTCTGTGTTTAACTGCGATTATTGTCCCATCGATTTCATGATCTGTCTGATTTGTGCTTCAGAAGGTTTTCTTCCCATCTGCATAAACATTGCACGAATCATCTTTTCGTTGATTGGTGGATTTTCTTTAATCTGTTTTTCCATATAGCGACGAGTAAAGAAGAAGCCCAGTCCGCCACCGATTACTAATCCAATCACAAGCCACAAAATAGATGTCCAAAATTCATTCATTGTTACACCGCCTTCATCTGTAGAATATTTTACCTTGAAATTGTACTTTTGACAAGCAATTCAGCTTCTTTTCATGAAGATTCACACACTTCGCTTTGACACTTTTAAAAAAACATCCTGATTTCAGGATGCTGTTTTCAATGGACCCAAAGGCTTTATTGATTCCCTGCCGCAGGCAAGTGGGTGTTCTGCCTGAAAATTTAGGATTCCGAAAAAAGTGTTCCGGCATTCACACCAATTCAGGACATCCGAACTCCCTATCATCAAAGTGTCGGAAATGCATGTAGTGCCTTTGGGCACTCTTATTATATACATATCTCATCAAGAATATGAAGACTTGACAAAACTTTTTTCTATGAAAAGAACTTACCCATTAGGATAAGCTCTTTCATTATTATTCTTTACAGGAAATTCCAAGTTCTCGTAACTGCTTGTCATCCACTAGATTTGGTGCTTCAGACATCAAATCAGATGCACTTGCAGTTTTAGGGAAAGCCACAACATCACGAATATTTTCAGTACCGGAAAGAATCATAATCAGACGTTCTAGACCAATACCTACGCCTCCATGAGGTGGAGTTCCATATTTGAAGGCTTCAAGGAAGAATCCGAACTTTTCCTTTGCCTCTTCCATAGACATACCAATTGCTTCAAAGACTTTTGCCTGCAGCTTCTGGTCATGAATACGAATTGATCCGCTCAACAGTTCATATCCATTGAGCACTAAATCGTATGCACGACTGTAACAGTTGGCAGGATCACTCATCAGTTTATCTACATCTTCCAGATTTGGAGAAGTGAATGGATGATGAGCTGCTACATAACGATTTTCTTCTTCAGAATATTCAAACATTGGGAAGTTGGTTACCCACAGGAAATTGTATTTTGAATCATCAATCAAACCCAGATCCTTGCCCAGCTTGCCGCGCAGTGCACCCATGGCAGTCTGTGAAGTCTTCACCTTGTCTGCAACCATCAGCACCAGATCATTGTGATTCAGATGAAGTGTTTCAATCAGTGCAGCTTTCTCAGCATCGCTTGTCACTTTCGCAATGGATCCAGCCAGAACACCATCAGTGTTCTTCAGCCAAGAAAGTGCCTTAGCTCCATAAATCTTGACGAACTCCTGAAGTTTATCCAGATCCTTGCGGCTGAATTTGTCAGCAGCGTTTTCAACAACAATTGCATTGATCTGACCATTAGCTTCCAGAATACCTTTGAATACGGCAAATTCAGTATTCTTGAAGACTTCAGAAACATTCTGAATTTCCATACCAAAACGTGTATCTGGCTTATCTGAGCCAAAACGTGACATACATTCAGTGTAAGGAATACGAGGGAATGCTTCTAATTCAACACCTTTAACGTTTCTGAAAATCTCCTTCATCAGACCTTCTACTGTGTTCCATACATCTTCTTCTTCCACAAAGCTCATTTCAATGTCAATCTGTGTGAATTCAGGCTGACGGTCAGCTCTAAGGTCTTCATCACGGAAGCAGCGGGCAATCTGGAAATACTTTTCCATTCCACCTACCATCAAAAGCTGTTTGTAAATCTGAGGCGACTGAGGCAGTGCATAAAATTTCCCTTTAGAAATACGACTTGGCACCAGATAGTCACGTGCACCTTCAGGTGTTGATTTACAAAGAATAGGTGTTTCAATTTCAAGGAATCCTTTTGAAGACAGATAATTTCTTGTCACCATAGTGACCTGATGACGAAGCATCAGATTTTTCTGGATGGCAGGTCTTCTTAAGTCCAGATAACGATACTTTAGACGAGTATCTTCCAGTGCATCAGTTTCATCGGCAATGATCATTGGCGTTGTTTCAGCGGCATTGACAATGCTGACCTCCTCTACCAGCACTTCAATTTCACCAGTAGCCAGTTTTGGATTTGGTACATCCTTGGCCTGAACTTTACCAGTCACCTGAAGAATGTACTCATTTCGTACATCTTTGACCAGTTCTGCATGATGTTCATCAAATGTAATCTGAGTCAATCCGTCTCTGTCTCTCAAATCAATGAAAACCAGACTTCCCAGATTTCTTCTTTTAGAAACCCACCCGATTAAAGTGACAGTTTCATTCGTATTGGCCAGTCTTAACTGACCGCATGTATGTGTTCTTTTCATGATTATTCCCCTTCCTCATTTAACAGATTGTCCACTGTTTCTACCAGATGGCTGATTTCAACAGTCGTCTGCATCTGAGTTGCAATGTGCTTCACATTGACTTTTCCTTCTGCCAGTTCGCTTTCTCCGACAATGACGACGACTTTTGCACCTGAACGGTCTACACTTTTGAACTGGGCTTTGAGCGATCTTGGAGCAACATTGAATGATGTGCGATATCCTGCTGCTCTAAGTTTGACTGCCACCTGAAGCGGAGCATCTTCCACATTGCCAAGCGCCATCACATAGACATCATCGCTAGGCACACCGCCCAGATCAATGCCTTCAGCTTCTGCCAGAAGCATCAGTCGCTCAAGTCCCATTGCAAAGCCAACGCCGGACATTTCAGGACCTCCAAAATACTGTACCAGTCCATCATAACGTCCCCCTGCAAACACAGCTGACTGGGATCCTGACTCAGGATGAGTAGATACTACTTCAAAGACTGTATCAGTGTAATAATCCAAACCGCGGACAAGACGATCATCCACTTCATATGGAATGCCCATGCCATCCAATGCTTTCAGCACTTTATCAAAATATTCCTTAGATTCTTCAGTCAATGAATCTCTGAGTGAAGGAACATTTTTCATCACAGGATGTTCTTTGTCCACCTTGCAGTCAAGAAGTCTCAGCGGATTTTGTTCATAGCGACGCTTGCAGTCTGGACACAGTTCACTCACTGAATCTTTGAAGTAATCCAGCAGTGTTTCACGATAGTTTCTGCGGGATGTTGCATCTCCCAGCGTATTGATCAACACTTTAATTTGAGAAAGTCCCAGTGCCTTGACAATGCTGTATCCAAGAGCGATGCATTCTGCATCAATGTAAGGGCTCTTTGCCCCAATGTTTTCAATTCCAAACTGGTTGAACTGACGATAACGTCCTTTCTGAGGACGTTCATAACGGAACATTTCGCCCATGTAATACAGTCTTGCAGGCAGATCTGGAGCACCATACATCTTATGTTCTACAAAACTGCGCACAACTCCTGCAGTCCCTTCGGGACGCAGTGTCAAAGAATCTTCATTGTTGATGGAAAAAGTGTACATTTCCTTGTTGACCATGTCAGAAGAGTCATTTTCTCTTTTGAAGACGCCAGTGTCTTCAAACACAGGCGTACGGATTTCACTGTATCCATACACATGGCACATCTGACGAATCAGATCTTCTACTTTGTTCCAAGCGGCTGTAGCTGAAGGAAGAAGATCCTGTGTTCCTCTTGGTGTCTGATAACTTTTCATACGTTTCCTCCTAAAAATAAAAACGTCCTTATTTCTAAGGACGTCAACATAACGCGGTACCACCTTAGTTCATGCTTTCGCATGCCCCTCAATCCTTAACGCGGAATGACGACTGCACCTACTTATGTTCAGCACAGTTTCTCCAAAGTGTCAATTTACAGATCTCCACTGGAAGCTTTCAGCCGATGACTTCCTCTCTAACAAGTTTCCACCTGCAAACCTCTTTTTCACCGAAGTTATCTTAAATATATCAAAATAAAACAGAATGTCAATCTTTATTGATAAATACGGTCCACTGAAATCACGCTGTTGACCTTTCTAAGATTAGCCATCAAGTTTCTTAAATGTTCTGCATCATCCACAAGCACCATCATTTTGGTCATACATGTGAGTGTATCGTTGTTGACGGCAGAATTGATGGACTGCAAAGAAGCTTTGCACTGCGAAACGACTGTGACAACATCAGTCAAAAGGAAATTTCTATCCGAAGCATAGACCTGCAAAAAGGCCTCATACTTTCTTTTTTCCATCATCGCATCCCATTCCACAGAAATAAGACGCTTCTTTTCATGAATCACATTTGGACAATCACAGCGATGAACTTTGACTCCCTGTCCTTTGGTAATGTAGCCAACGATTTCATCACCATAGATAGGTGAACAGCACTGTGCCAGCGAAATCATCATAGAATCCACACCAGACACACGAATTCCAGTCTTGGAAATTGTCTTTTTGTCCAGCGAACGGTCCTTTGAGTTGATGATTTTTTCGACACTTTCATTGTCCAGTGCCATAGTCTTTTTCTGATTGGTCAGTTTTTCAATGACATCAATGACATTCAGTGACTTAACCGCCAGTGCATAAAGCATATCATTGCCATTGGCAGTCTGAAACTGTCCAGCAATCGCATCCAGCTTTTTCTTTTCCAGATACTCTTTTTCATCAAAGCCGCGCTTTTTCAGTTCTTCTCTTAACTGCTGTTCGCCCTTTTCCACAAATTCCTGTCGCTTTTCAGTTTCCTTTTTCTGCAGGAAATTGCGAATCTTGTTTTTGGCATGCTGCGTCTTGACGATTTTCAGCCAGTCTTCAGAAGGCCCAACATTTTGTTTGGTTGTACGAATCTGAACAACATCCCCTGTTTTCAGTTCAGTATTGAGCGGAACAAGCGTATCATTAACGATGGCACCCACTGTCGCATGACCAACTTCTGTATGAATGCGATAGGCAAAATCAATTGGCGTTGATCCTGCAGGAAGATCAATGACTCTTCCTTTAGGTGTCATGACATAGACATTGGCATCAAAGATATCTCTGGTCAGTGTCTCCATAAAACCGCTTGGGTCATTTTCATTGATATCATCCGTAACACTGATCAAATCTCTAAACCAGCTGAGTGACGCTTCAATCTCTTTCTGTTCACGACCTGGATCATATTTCTTTCCTTCTTTGTAAGCCCAGTGTGCAGCAATCCCTTTTTCAGCGACAGAATCCATATCCTCCGTACGAATCTGCACTTCAAAAATCTTCCCGTTTGGTCCTACAATGGTCGTATGCAAAGACTGATACATGTTCATCTTTGGCATCGCAATATAGTCTTTCAAACGCCCTGGGATTGGTCGATAAGCTGCATGAATGTAGCCCAGAATTTCATAGCAGTTAAGCTCTGTCTTAGTGACAATTCTCAGTGCCAAAAGGTCCAGAATTTCTTCAAACCGCTTATTTTTTGTGGTCATTTTTTTATAGATAGAATACAGATGCTTGCTTCGTCCAAAGATACGGTATTCAATCTTGTGTTCAGTCAGAATATTGGAAATGTTTTCAATCATTTCATTGACATAGCCATCACGCTCTGTCTTCTTGTTTTCAACAAGTTTTGCAATACGATAATATTCATCACGATGAAGATACTGGAAACACAAATCTTCCAGTTCATTCTTGATTTCACTTAACCCTAAACGATGCGCAATCGGTGCATACACTTCCAGTGTTTCTGATGCAATTTTCTTCTGTTTTTCAGGTTTATGAAACTGAAGTGTTCTCATATTGTGAAGACGGTCCACCAGCTTAATCAGAATGACACGGACATCCTTGGCCATCGCAATAAAAATCTTGCGATGATTAGCTGCCTGATATTCTTTTTCGTCTTTGAATTTCAGATTCCCGATTTTGGTAACGCCTTCCACCATGACAGTGATTTCTTCATTGAAATCTTCCACCATCTTTTCACGAGGAACTTCACAGTCTTCTAAGACATCATGCAAAAGTCCAGCACAGATGGTGGCAGGGCCAGCATGCAAATGAGCCAGAATGAATCCAACCTGAATCGGATGAATCATATATGGTTCGCCGCTTTTACGCACCTGTCCCTCATGCATCTGATCAGCATAGCGATATGCTTTTTCAATCAGTGCCAGAGATTCTTGTGAATGAATGTATTCTTTGATAGGAACCATCAATTCTTCTAAATTATGCGCAATTTCTTTGTTCATTGGATTCACCTCCCCCTTCGAAGTTTTTCCAGTTGTTTCTTTTTTATCCCTTATTTAGTATTTCATCACTGCAAAGACATCATAGTCTTTCAATGTTTCTCTTCCGCCAAGCGCTTCCAGCTCAATCAAGAAAGCACATCCGACAACCTCTCCACCGAGTTCTTCAATCATTTTGATGGTTGCCTGAACAGTTCCTCCTGTTGCCAAAAGATCATCTACAATTAAAACCTTCTGACCAGGCTTGACTGCATCTTTGTGCATATGAAGTTCATTGGATCCATATTCAAGATCATACTTGTAGCTGATTGTCTCTCTTGGCAGCTTGTTTGGCTTGCGCACAGGCACAAACCCAATTCCCATTTCAACTGCAACAGGACAGCCAAAAATGAATCCTCTGGATTCAGGACCTGCAATCAGTTCAGCCTTGACTTTCTTCGCATAATCACGAATCTGTGAAGTAGCTTCCTGGAAAGCTTTTCCATCTGCCATCAGCGGTGTAATGTCACGAAACAGGACACCTTCAATAGGAAAATCAGGAATATCAGCAATATAATCTTTTAAATTCATGGAATAATCCTCCTCATAATAATTAATTATAACAAAAACTTGATGCATTGACACACAAAAGAAATCAGCTTTTGTGCTTTTCGGCACAGATTAATCGCTTTCTTTGAAACTGCTTACAAGAATCTGCGCCTTTTTCACTGACATATACTGATTGATGGACAACGTCCCTATCAATCGATCCAATTTTTTCTCAATTGATTCTTTTGGCAGTGAAAACGAAATGGCCTCTAACGGACAAGATGGATGAAACAAACTCCATTTTGGATACTGATTTTTTAATACCTGTGTACCTGTGACTTTTAACTGAGTGACCTCAAAGACAGGGGCATCAAAGCCATGACCATAAGGTCTCAGTTTTTCCAGTTCTTCAATCTTTTCAATGGAACACTCTTCGCTAGAAATACATAATTCGTCTTTGCCCGCTTCACTCCATTGAATCGCTTCTGCTTTCTCTCTCAGTTTTTTCTGAAATGCAGGCATATTTTCAGGCAGAACCTGAATTCCTGCCGCCTGAGCATGGCCCCCAAATTGAACAATCAAATCCCCAAAATCGCTAAAAAATTCAAACAGGTTCAATCCTAGACACCCTCTTGCAGAGCCTTTGTACGTTGTTTCAGTTTTACAGAAAACAACAGACGGCTTATGGTGCGTTGTTGTGATGGCATTGGCAACAAGCCCTAGCATGCCTTCATGGAAGTCATCCTGCACAACACAAACAAAAGGTCCATCTTCCATCATTCCTAATGCGAGATCACTCATGGATTTGCTAAGCTTACGACGCTGAAGATTGATTTCCTTAATTTGCTGAGCGCCAGAGACAATCATGCTCTGCTCTTTTGCTAAAAGATATCGCACAACATTGTTGGCATTGACTAAATCAGCCAGTCTTCCAATCGCATTGAGTTTAGGAACAATTTGAAATGCTATTTCCTTTTCATCCCAGTGCAGAATCTGACGTTCGCAAAGTCTTTCAATCGGTGCAAAAGAGCGCTCATTCAAATACTCGATTCCCTGTTTTATGATAGATCGGTTTTCATAAAAGACATCCATCATATCGCCAATGGTAGCAATCGCAGCCAGCATTACATGCTCCTTGACTTCTCCCAAAAGCTTTCTTGATAGCTGCAATGCAACTCCAGCACCGCACAAACCATGAAATCGCTCTTCCATTAAATCAGGATGAACCAGCAAGTTCCACCCTAGCTGATCTTGAAGGGTATGATGATCAGTAACAAGTATTTCGATTCCAAGTTTCTGACATAGATCAATTGCTTTATCAGCTGCCACACCATTGTCAACCGTCACAATCAATGAATATCCTTTTTCATAGGCTAGCTGAACCGTTTTCTCGTTTAATCCATACCCTTCTTTAAAACGATTAGGGATATAAAACCCTGATTCGACTCCATAACGATCCAATGTATCCTTCATGATGGCTGTCGCACAAATACCATCGCAGTCATAATCACCTGCAATCAGTATTTTCTCTTTCTTGTCTTTCGCCAAAGAAAGGCGCTCACAAGCCAATTTGACACATTCAGCATGATTTTCATGCAAAAAAGCATCTCCATAAAGCACATCTTCAATCTGTACTGATGAAAGATTTCTTTTTTCAAAGACTTTTGCAGCCAAACTTCCGCATCCATAGCGCTTTTCTATTTCTTCTTTTCTCATGTTTCTCACCGCGATTTATTATATCAAATTTTTCATAGACTCGCACATCTTGTGCACACTAAGCAATGTAAGGAGAAAAACACATGTTCAAACACCAGAAGAAAATGATGCGGCCTGTCAAAGTCGAAAGGCCAAACCCTCAGTATGCCAATCTTATGCAGGAACAGCTGGGAGGATGCAACGGGGAATTAAAAGCAGCTATGCAATATCTTTCTCAGTCGTTCCGTGCCGAAGATCCAGCAATGAAAGATCTATTTCTTGACATCGGAACAGAAGAACTATCGCACCTTGAAATGGTAGCAGAAACCATCAATTTGCTTAATGGCCATGAAGTAGACTACAAAAAGATTGAAAATGGTCAAATCGAGTCCATGGTTACTTATGGTCTAAATCCTGCTTTGATCAATGCCAGCGGCAATCCTTGGACTGCAGATTATGTTACAGTCACAGGTGACCTTGCTGCCGATCTTCTAGCAGATATTGCCTCTGAGCAAAGAGCAAAAGTTGTTTATGAATATCTGTATCGCCAGATTGAAGACAAATACGTTCGTGAAACCATTATGTTTCTTTTAGAACGAGAAGAAGCGCACAATGCATTGTTCTGCGAAGCTCTCAACAAATACACTTTAGACAAAGGCAGCAACCTCAATTTCGGTCTGACAGAAGATTCAAAGCTCTATTTCGATTTATCCAAACCAGGCAGATATTTTGATGATCCAGATCCACATCAAATCATAATTGAAAAAGGTCCAAAAACAAAATCAGAAGAAAAGTAGTCTGTACAAAAGAAAAACCGGCAACAGCCGGTTTCAGACTATCGACAAAGTCGATGGTCTTTTTTTATGGCTCAAATAAAGTGGTATAATTGAGGTGTAAAGAAAAGCAGGTGTTTAATATGATGGAAAGAAAAGACAGAAAACAAGGAAAGGCAAATTTGATCCTGCTGGAAG
>JAFQKG010000058.1 GCA_017397025.1 Erysipelotrichaceae bacterium
AAATCACAGGCAACCACCTTTCCTGTATTTTCCATCAAAGCTGCCATTAAAGTCGTCTTAGTTCCGGGGGCACTGCAGGCATCCAGAACATCATCGTGTTTCTTGACATCAACAAAGCGCGCCGCCATTTGGCTTGATAAATCCTGAATAACAGCTTTTCCTGAGCTGAACCAGTCACTGTGCACAAGATTTCCATCATAGACAAAAGCCAAGTCATCAATAAAGTGCACTTTTTCATCTTTTTCAAGCTCCTCTTTAGTGGTCTTTAAAGGATTGATGCGTGCTGTCATTGAGGAAGTTTTGAGTGTGCTTTCTGCTGTTTTCAGCATCATTTCTTCCCCATATTGCTTCTTCCACAGATTCAAAATCCATATAGGAAGCGAACAGTTGATAGAAGTTCTTTCCACCAGATTCTCTGATTCACTCTTTCTTAATGGCTGCTGAACACACTTTCTCAAAACTGCATTCACAAAACCTTTTTCATGGCGAGAAGCCAACTCAACAGTTTCTTTAAGTACTGCATAATCAGGAATACGATCTAGAAAGTGAAGCTGATACACTCCAAGATTCAACAGAATTTCGGTCTTCTTCGATACATTTTTTGTAACAAAAGGACTCCACTGAAGTTTAAGCAAGTCCCAGTTTCGAAGCACTCCATACACCAGTTCAGAAACCAAAGCCATGTCTTTAGAATCAAGATGCCCCATTTTCTTCATCCTTAATGAAGCATAAGCATGATTTCTTACGACTTCATCCAGTACTTCAAAAGCAGTTTTTCTAGGCATAAGCTTTCCCTTTCTAGTCAAGCCTTAACGGATTGACATCTACACTCAAACCACTGCGCAGCTGATGTTTGCGATGCAAAGCTACTGCATAATGTACCGCATCTTTCAGCTGAGTGAGATTTTTTCCTTTGATCAGAACACGCATGCGATAGCGATTCTGAATGCGATACAATTCACTTGGCCCTAATACCTTGAACTCTGAAGAGTTCCTCAGCCACTGGGCAAAACGCTGTGATTCAGATACCAAATGCTGCTGATTGGCATCTGATAGAACCACTGAAATCAAATAAGTATAAGGAGGATTGGAAGATAGTCTGCGATATTCCATTTCCTTTTGAAAAAAACTCAAATAATCATTTGCAGCTCCTGTTTTCAATACATAATGTGATGGATCAAACGCCTGAAGAATGACTTCTCCTTGTTTTTCAGATCGCCCGCTTCTTCCTGAAGCCTGCACAATCAGATGAAACGTTGTTTCAACAGAACGGAAATCAGTATGATTAAGCCCCGCATCTGCATTGACAACCCCTACTAAAGTTACATCAGGAAAATCCAATCCTTTAGCAATCATCTGTGTTCCAATCAGAACATCTGCTTCTTTCCTTCCAAAGGCATCCAAAAGCTTTTGATGAGCATTTTTATAAGAGGTCGTATCTGCGTCCATGCGAATAGTTTTAATTCCAGGAAACATATGATGAACTTCTTCTTCAAGTTTCTGTGTACCAAAGCCCATCGGCATCCAATGTGAACTGTGACAGGCTGGACAGTGTCTGAAAACAGGCTGTATTGTACCGCACACATGACATTTCAAACAATGATCTTCCTTATGATAGCTTAGTGCCACATCACAATGCGGGCACATCAGCACCTCACCGCAGTCTGCACATTTCATCACAGGAGAATAGCCCCTTCGATTCAAAAGCAGAATCACTTGTTCCTTTTTTGACCATCGCTCGATGATTTTTTCTTTCAATACATCTGTGATCATATAGCTTTGACCTTTTTTCATGGCTTCTTTGGTTGAAACACAGGTCACTTTTGGCAAAGAATGATTGATGCGCTCAGAAAGTGTTACAAGTCCATAGACCTTTTTCACTGTGCGGGCATAAGAATCCAGTGAAGGGGTAGCACTTCCCAAAATCACTTTGCATTTATGATACTGTGCACGTTTCAAGCATACATCACGGCAATGATACTGAGGCATTGAATCCTGCTTATAGCTTTGATCATGTTCCTCATCCATCACAATCAGTCCCAGATCATCAAACGGCATGAACACGGCAGAACGTGTACCAACCACAACACTGACCTGATGATGGCGAATCAATTGGTACTGTTCATATTTTTCCTGATGATTCAGCCCCGAATGATAGATAGCCACTTCAGATCCAAAACGTTCTTTGACTCGCTTGACCATCTGAGGTGTCAATGAAATTTCAGGAACCAGGATCAATACCTGTCGCCCGCTTTCAATCACTTCACGAGCCATCTGAAGATAAATTTCCGTTTTTCCTGATCCCGTTACTCCATGAAGCAGAACAACCTGCTGAGTGCACTGTTCAATCTCTAATTTTGCGCGTTTCTGCTCTGGTGTAAGCTGTAAATCTTCTTTTAGAATCAAATTCTGTTCCTTACAATAAACAGCTTCCTTTTCAAACTGTTCCACCAGATTCATCTCTTCCAGTTTTTTGGATACACTCTTGTAGTTTACACGCCACTGCTGAAGTCTCATCTCATGCTGAGCTTTCAACGCTTCAAATGCTTCTTTTTGCTTCACTGTCAGTTTAACATCTTTCACTTCTTTTAAACGCACCCAGCGTTCCATCTTAATTTTCTGATGAGAACTGGATGGTTTGATTTTGTTTGGAAGCATCGCTTGAAAACAGCTGATCACTGGAGAAATCGTTTCTTCGGCCATCCACAAAGCCAGTTCATGAAGTTCATCTGTCAAAAGGCTTTCCTGATCAAGAATTGACTCAATCTTTTTTACGTTAAAACCTAAACGAGCTGAAAGAGAACTGATATCTTCACAAACATTTTCTACAGATTCTACAAAGCCAACAAGACGACGTCCATTGAAATTGACAAAAACTCTCATTCCCTGTTTAAGACGATCATCTTCACAAAGATAAGTGTATGTCTGATTCAGTTTTAAACTGGCGTGTTCAATCCAAATCTGTGCTAATTTCATGCAGTTCCCTCTCATTCTTTGATATTTTATCATAGATTTCTACATAAAACATCCGTAGAGAAAAGGATTTGAACATCTATCCTATGACATTCAAACCCTTGCTTAACTATAGCGGCAATTCAACAATCGCCTTGAAAAGATCACCATCAGTTTCTATATGGAAATGTCCATGATGAAGCTCAGTAAAGCTTTTCACAATCGCCAATCCCAACCCAGAACCCTGAGCATTGCGTGACTTGTCTCCCTGTACAAATCGTTCAGTGATTTCATCTGGATCAAAAGACAATTCCTGCTCAGAAATGTTTTTAAAAATCACTTTGACAGTCGTGTCGTTCTTTTCAATATTGATGAAGACTCTCGTTCCTTTCATCGCGTATTTGCAGATGTTAAGAATCAGATTATCAAAAATACGGAAGGCCTTGGCACTGTCCAGCTGCATAATGATTTTCTCTTCTGAAGTCTGCAGTTTCACATCCAGCTGTTTTTCTTTCAATTTTTCTTCACATTCCAGTTCTACCTGAGTAATCAAGGCAATCAAATCTGCTTCAACCAGATTCAGCGAAACATTCCCGCTGCTTACCTTTGAAACTTCAAACAAATCTTCAATCAATTGTTTCAAACGATGTGAAGCTCGATCAATCGTATCGATGTACTGTTGTTTTTCTTCATCTGATTCACTGTTTTTTAACAAATCCACATAAGTAATAATGGAAGTCAAAGGTGTCTTCAAATCGTGAGAAACATTGGTGATCAATTCACTTTTCATCTTTTGAGATTTGACTTCTTCATTCACAGCTTTCTGAAAGCCAATCTTCAAAGTTCCTAATGAATCTTTCATTGAATTGAAGATTCCTGCATCCTGCTCCATTGAGACATTGAAATTTCCATCAGACAATCTCTGAGTCATCTGCAGAACTTCTTGATAGTCAGACTGTATTTTTCTGAGTTTGCTTCTTAAAAAGAAGAACAGAGCCAGTGAATAAAGAATGGCCAAAAGGATGCCTGCTGGAAAGATGCAGCAAAGCAGTACAATCACAATCAGATTGATTCCCGCAATCTTAATGACCAGCTGATTGATGGAGTCTTTCAAATCAAAGTTCAACAGGCGTTCAAACAGCTGCATTATCCAGTGAATCATCGCCAAAACAAGACCAATAACCCAAGCTATACAAGTGTTTTCTTTGAGATAGCGAAACAGTCCTTTGTGCCAGATCCAGCGAATCAAAAGTGCTGTAAACATCACAAAACACAGATAAATCAGCCAAACAGAGGTATTCAGCGCAAATGTCAATTCATTTAACCATTCAGAAAGCTGAAATTCATGAATCAGCTCTGCAAGATCTCCATAAACCGTTAAATCTGCCAGATGTAAAATCATTATCATTCCTGGCACTATGATCAGCGTCAATGCAACCGCAAGAATTTCAAACTTAACATTTAAAAGTCGCTGAAGCCACAAAGACTTCTTGTAAACAGAAAGCGGAAGGAACAAACTTAGTGCAAAGACAACGGCACTGACTAAAGCCGAATAGACTGCCAGGTATTGACGGAACACATGTCCAACATACATCTGTCCAGCATAATACAAAGAGTCTCCCGTCTTTAGTTCATACGGCACTGCTATGATCATTTCCATATCTGTGATTGGTTTAAGTTTCAGCTGAAACAATTCTTCAGAATACGAAATCTCTCCGATAACCTCTCTGACTTCTGCACTCATATAGTTTTCAATCTCAGTTTTCATTTTCTCGCTGAACTGATTTTCCCAGTAATAATCGACCAAATCATATTGATCTAATGTCAATAATCCATGAGAATCATAATTCAGTTTCAATACAATCTGATACATTTCAGTCAGTTCTTCTTCTGAAAGGTTCGCCAGCTCAGGATGAGTTCCAGAAAACTGATTTGTTTTGTTATCTTTGACATAAGTATGTACATTAACATATTCATAAATATGAGATTTCCAATAGCCATAATAAGTACCAAAGACACCCTTGATACGCTGAGCAATCACTGAATCTTCACATTCTACAGCCAAAAGTGAATCAAATGCCTCTTGCTGAGTATCAACTTCAGCTTTTAAAGCATATGGCAAAGTACGTAAAGATGTATTGTTTTCCAATTCATAGGCCACATTGTGGCGCAAAGATATCTGACTGTCTTCTTTGGCTAACTGTTCAGCTTTTCCATAACTGTTCCAGATTGCAATCGTTCCTGATGCAAGAATGAACATCGCAATCAGAAACACAACTATTCTTTTTGCCATACTTATCTCTTTTTCTCCTGTTTCTCCATTTTATAGCCTACACCCCAGACTACTTTGATATAGCGCGGATTCTTAGGGTCAATTTCTATCTTTTCTCTCAGATTGCGAATATGAACCATGACCGTCTCCGTTGCGATTGCTTCTTCTTTCCATACGCTTTCATAAATCTGTTCAGCAGAGAACACTCTGCCAGGATGACTCATCAATAGTTCAAGAATCCCAAACTCAATTGGTGTCACTTTAACACTCTTGTCATCCACTGTTACTTCTCGACTGTCAAGATTCAGTTCCAGACCTCCAATGACGTATCCATTAAACTGTGTCTTGTTTCCAGAAAGCATTTCAAGATATCGTCCATATCGTCTTAAATGAGATGAAACACGCGCCAATAGTTCCATAGGCACAAATGGCTTTGTGATGTAATCATCTGCACCAATATTCAAACCAGTGATTTTATCAATGTCTTCTGATTTTGCAGATAGAAACAAGATAGGAAATTCATACTTCTCACGTACTTTCATGACCATGGAGATACCATCCATGACAGGCATCATAATATCAACAATCGCAAGATGAATCTCATTGTTTTCAATGATTTCAAGTCCCTGCTGTCCATTCAATGCCTTATAAACTGTATAATTCTGTGTTTTCAAATAGATTTCAATCGCATTGGCAATTTCTATTTCATCTTCAACCACCAGAATATGATAATTCATTCAAATTCCCCCTAACTTCATCTTCATCATTATAGAAGACAATCCCTAAGAAATACAGGGCTCAAAACGAAAGAAAAACGAAAGATTTTACTAAAAAAGAAAAGCACCAAGTATTCTCAGTGCCTAAACTTGTCCTTTTGTGCGTATTGACAGGAGGTATCTGCAAATCAGCAGACATAGCAATTATATATTGCTTTCACACACGGACATCCCATCTCATTTTAAATCATGCCAGTCCTTCAAAACGAGAATTTAGTTAGTTGCATCTAACTTATATATAAGTTATCACATCCTAATTTGTTTGTCAACTTTTTTGTTAGTTTATTCTAACTGTATTAAAAAAGAAAGAATCCAGTGTGATTCTTCCTTAAAATTCCGTGTATTCTGTCAGGATAACATCCATATTGATGTCATGAGGATCAGACAGAAAATTTTCCACCTGTGTTTGAGCATAGGCAAGACCAATCTTTTCACAGTTCGTCTTATCCAATGCAGAATCATAATACCCTCCGCCATAGCCAATACGGTGACGCAGTGAATCAAAACCTACAACGGGAACGACCATAGCATCAAAAAGTGCAAGATCAACAGCTTCCCCTTCTACCGGTTCAAGAATACCAAAAGCGCCTTTTTTAAGCTCATTCAATGAATGAATCTCAATAAAATCAAGTTTCTTTCCATTCACTTTAGGTACAGCTACTCGAATCTGAGCATTCAGACACCATTCAATCAAATCATGTGTTTTAACCTCTTCAGATTTAGAAACATAAATTCCAACAAATTTTCGATTTCTGATTTTATCATAAGCATGCTTCTGAATCGCAAGATCACTTTCATTTCTTAATTCCTGATTCAAATCTCTGCGTTTTTTCAGTGCAATTTCTCTTAATTGATTCTTATTCATCCTGACATCCCCCAACATCTCTTATATTATACTATTGTTTCAGATGTTTTTGCACCATCTTTGTGTTTTTTCATACTCTGGCAGTAACCAAAAAGAAAGGAGGAAATGTATGTTTTTTCCTATTGAAGAGCTTCATCCTTGTCTATTGGCATTTTGTGCTGGGCTGTTTACATGGTCTCTTACTGCACTGGGATCTTCAATCGTCTTCTTCTTTAAGACACCAAAAAAGAATCTAATGGATGCCATGCTTGGTTTTGCCGCAGGTGTTATGGTTGCAGCATCTTACTGGTCACTGCTTTCCCCAGCCCTTGAAATGGCAAATCAGCTTCATCAGCCTGAAGCATTTGTCGTCTCATTCGGATTTTTAAGTGGAGGAATTCTCTTGTTTCTTGGAGATAAATTTTATGCTTTTTTGGAAAGGAAAAATAGTCATAGTTCAAGAAAACGTGCTGCAATGCTGATGTTTTCCATCACTTTGCACAACATACCAGAAGGTCTTGCGGTAGGAGTGGGTTTTGGAGCACTTTTATATGAGATAGAAGGTGCATCACTGCTAAGTGCTTGTCTTCTTGCATTAGGGATTGGTCTTCAGAATTTTCCAGAAGGAACAGCAGTCAGTGTACCTCTTTATAGAGATGGAGTCAAAAAAAGCAAAGCCTTCGTTTATGGGCAGCTTAGCGGCTTAGTTGAGCCTATTAGTGCACTTTTAGGAGCATTTGCAGTCTTTCATATTCAAAAGATTTTACCATTCATGCTTAGTTTTGCAGCAGGTGCAATGATTTATGTTGTCGTTGAAGAACTGATTCCAGAAAGTCAAACCAATGAAAGAAAGGACTTCATGGCTTTATTCACATTGATTGGCTTTGTCGTTATGATGATGCTAGATGTTGTGCTAGGGTAAAAAAAGATTCGCTTCATGCGAATCTCATTTTTATCCAATTGATCCTTCCATATCCAGTTTCAAAAGCTGATTCAATTCAACTGCATATTCCATAGGAAGTTCACGTGTGAACGGCTCAAGGAATCCCATGACAATCATTTCTGTTGCCTGAGATGCCGTCAAGCCACGACTTTGCAGATAGAACAGCTGTTCTTCACTGATTTTTGAAACTGTTGCTTCATGTTCAATCGTCGATGTGCGATTTTGAGATTTATTGGTTGGGATTGTATCACTGCGTGAAATGCCATCCAGAATCAGTGTATCGCACTCTACTTTAGAACGTGCAAAATCTGCCTTTGGTCCGTGCTGTACAAGTCCACGGTAATTCACTTCGCCACCAGCTCTGGCAACCGACTTCGAAATAATCGTGCTTGATGTGTGCGGAGCTAGATGAATCATTTTTGCTCCTGTGTCCTGAATCTGTCCTTTTGAAGCCACTGCAATTGAAATCGTCAATCCTCTGGCATATTCTTCAGCCAAAATGCAGGCAGGATATTTCATGTTAGTCATAGATCCGACATTTCCATCAATCCATTCCATCGAACCATGTGCCAAAACCTTCGCGCGCTTAGTTACAAGATTCAAAATGTTGCTGGACCAATTCTGCACTGTTGAATAGCGGCATTTTGCATTGCGCTTGACAAAAATTTCTACAACTGCTGCATGCAGTGAATCTGTAGAGTAGGTTGGTGCAGTACAGCCTTCAACATAATGAAGATCTGCATCATCATCCACAATGATCAGTGTTCTTTCAAACTGCCCCATTCGTTCAGAATTGATTCTGAAATAAGACTGCAGCGGTTTTTCCAGCGTCACGCCTTTTGGCACATAAATAAATGAACCTCCTGACCAGACTGCTGTATTCAGAGCTGCAAACTTGTTGTCAGTATAAGGAACAATGGTACCAAAGTATTCTCTTACCAGCTCTGGATACTGCTGCAATGCAGAATCCGTATCTAGAAAAATGACTCCTTTTTCTTCCACTTCTTCCAGCATGTTGTGGTACACCACTTCAGATTCATACTGAGTAGACACACCAGCCAGATATTTCTGTTCTGCTTCAGGAATTCCTAGTCGATCAAATGTATTTTTAATAGTTTCAGGGACGTCTTCCCAGTCTTTGCTTTTTTTATCATCAGGACGAATGTAGTACGTATAGTCATCATAGTCAATGTCAGAAACATCAGGCCCCCATGAAGGTGTGCTCATCTTGACAAAGGCATGATAAGCCTTCAACCGGATGTCCAGCATCCATTCAGGTTCTTTCTTGATCGCAGAAATCGCACGAATGGTCGCTTCGCTCAAGCCTTTTCCAGTGTTATAGACCGATGTGTCCTCATCGTGAAAACCATATTTATAATCATCCTGAGACTGAAGTACATCTTTACTCATGATTTTTCTCACTTTCCTCAATCAGCTGAACAAACCCTTTGATGCCAATCGTTGCACATTTGATACGGTTTGCTTGCTTAGAAACTGTTTTAAAAGCAATCAGCTCTTCCAGCATGTCTTCATCATATTCCCTTTCATCCACCATCGCCAAATAATTGTTGATGATTTCCAGAGCTTCTTTGGTTGTTTTCCCTTTGATCAGCTCAGACATGATGGAAGTTGATGAAGTCGCAATTGTACAGGCAGTTCCTTCAAAGCCAGTATCTTCAATGATTCCATCTTTGATTTTTGCTTCGATAAACAGGTCATCAATGCAGCTTTCAGAAGCCATATGAACTTCTGCATAACCTTCCTGTTTCTTCAGCTCATGATTTCTTGGATATTCATAGTGATCCATAATGATTTGTCGCAAAACCATTGGATCATCAAAATAACTTGACATAGAGTTCCCTCCTTAAAAGAACAGCCCAACACAGTTTTCAACCGTGATGTTTTTGCATGCTTCTACAAAGCGGTCAACATCTTCTTTGGTGTTGTAAAAATAGAATGATGCCCGGATTGTTTCTGATGTTTTTAGATGCTGAACCAGAATTTTGGCACAATGATTTCCTGCACGTACTGCAATTCCCTGAGAATTGAGATAGCTAGCTGCATCCTGGGCAAACACATCTTTGACATTGAACGCAATGATTCCAGTGGATGCCTCTGCATTGTAAATCATCAGATGATCGAGCTCTTTCAGTTTTTCAATAGCATAGCGTTTTAGATCTGCTTCATAGGCCTCAATGTTATCCATATCCAGCTTTTGAAGATATTCAACCGCAGCTTTTAATCCTAGTGCAGCTTCAATAGCAGGCGTTCCCGCTTCAAATTTGGCAGGTGCATGCTTGAGAAGAATGTTTCCGCAAGCATCAAAACGCGCATTGGCCCCACCCCCATACACTACAGGTTCCATATCTTCAAGAAGATCATACTTTCCATACAAAACACCGATTCCTGTTGGTCCGCAGCACTTATGGGCAGAAAAAACCATAAAATCCACATCCAGATCTTTGACATCTGTTTTGACATGTGGAACCCACTGTGCTCCATCACACACTACAACTGCACCTAATTCATGGGCAAGACGAGTGATTTCCTTGACTGGATTTTTAAATCCCAGCACATTGGAAACAGCCGCAAAAACAACAACTTTGACTTTCTCATGGAGTGCTTTTCTTACATTTTCAACACTAAGTTCACCTTTTTCAGTCAACTCAATGTATTCGATCACAGCTCCGGTTTGTTCTACCACTTTAAACCAAGGCAATATGCTTGAAGCATGTTCTGCCTCAGTGGTCAGAATAACATCTCCTTTTTGAAGATGCTTCAATCCATAGCCATAGGCAATCTGGTTGAGTGAAGCAGTTGCTCCTGAAGTAAAGACAATTTCTTTTGCCTCTGCATTCAAAAACTGTGCAACACTTTTTCGTGCATTTTCATATTCACTTGAAATCTGAAACGACAAATCATAATCACCACGGTGAATGTTGCAGGAAGTTGTTGTATAGTATCCTGTTACTGCATCAATCACAGACTGAGGCTTGAACGTTGTTGCCCCATTGTCAAGATAAACCAGCGGATGATTCTGCATCATTTTATTTTGAAGCATGGGAAAATCTTTACGCACTTCACTTACATCGAACATACTTCATTCACCTTCGCTTCAATCTTTAATTTCATCTGAGCCTTCAGCGTTTCATCTTCCAGCACCTCTGCAATCGGCATCAGTGCTCCCAAAGTAATCAGCTGAGTTGCCTGAGATTTGCTCAGACCGCGTGATTGAAGATAATACATCTGATTTTCATCAATCTGACCGACAGATGTCACATGAGAAGCTTCTACATCGTTTTCATCAATCAGAAGCTGAGGCAATACAGTTGCACTTTTTGGCTGATCAAATGTCAATGCACGTGACTTCTGATGACTCTTTGAGCCTTTTGCCCCGCGATCAATTTTTCCGGTTGCATCCACAAAGAGTTTTCCGCCTTCCAGCAAAACCCCAGAATGGTTCATATGCGAAGAAGTCAATGATGCTTTGTGATGAATCATCATGACCATTTCCTTTTCCATTTTACAAAGCAGAGCACTGTTCATATTGCATACCGCTGCTGTTCCAGCTAGTTCTACAGTTGACGTAATGGACGAAGCAGCTTCATTGAATTCTGCAAAAGAAAGAGTCAGAAGTCCATCTTCCTTTACTTCTGCAGTCTGATTCAGTGCAACTTTAGAAGCACTTTCATTCATCACAAACAAATTCACCTGTGATGCTTGCCCACAGTGAAGTTTCAATTCAATTTGAGGAGCATTCTGAATGGTCAAAACAAGTGCACAATGGACATTTTCTTTCACATTGACACAAAGATGACATTCTTCTGCGCTGTCCACGATAAGCTGAACACTTTGAGGCTGATTGATTTCAAGTGTTTCAGCCAGTTCATTGATCATCAATACCTGCATATCACTTACTTCGCTTTCTCTTTGACTGCACAGCTTCCCAGTGATATGGTCTGTTTTCTTTCAGGCTTTTTCAAATTGATGTTCAACTGCTTGTACAGCCAGTCATAGCCTTCAGCATCAATCTTCTCAACCAAAGACTGATCACCTTCATAAACAATTTTACCATCAATTAAAACATGGGCATGTGTTGGCTTGAGCAGCTGATAGAAACGTTCATAATGAGAAACAACAAGTAATCCCAGATGTTCTTTTTCTTTCATATCAACTACTGCATTAGCTACGATTTTCAAAGCGTCTACATCCAGACCAGAGTCAATTTCGTCCAGCATAGCCATTGTTGGCTTCAGCATTTTCATCTGTACAATTTCATTGCGTTTCTTTTCACCACCAGAAAATCCCTCATTGAGATAACGATGGGCAAGATCAGGCTTCATCTGCAGCTCCTTGATGGTTCCTTCCATCTCTTTGATGAATTTGAAAAGAGATACCGGTTTTTCCTGACGCGCATTCATCGCAGCTCTTAAAAAGTCAGAATTAGTTACTCCACTGATTTCCTGAGGATACTGCATTCCCAAAAACAGACCCGCTCTGCTTCTTTCATCCACACTCATAGACAGAACATCTTTTCCATCAAAAGCAATAGAACCCGATGTCACATGATATTTTGGATGCCCCATAATCGCTGCTAAAAGCGTACTTTTCCCGTTCCCATTAGGGCCCATCAAAGCATGAATTTCATCAGCATGAACCGTCAAGTCCACACCTTTCAATATTTCTTTTCCTTCTATTTCAACATGGAGGTTTTCAATAACTAATACACTCATAATTTCTTTCCTTCCGTATTTATCACTGTTCTAAAATATCTTTGATATTATAGCAGAAAACAGAACTGGTTGCCAGTAATGTTATCATGAGCACCATAGAATCACTATAATCTTGACATTTTATCATCAAATTAATCACATTCACTTAAAATTCACAGAAGAAAGACGAGTTTTATTTGAAAACAGAAGTAAAATAACCTATAATATCTGAGTGATTCATTAAAGGAGGAACTTATGAAAAAAGTATTAAAAGAATACTGGCTGCTGATGT
Source organism: Erysipelotrichaceae bacterium (assembly GCA_017397025.1). Lineage (GTDB taxonomy): Bacteria > Bacillota_I > Bacilli_A > Erysipelotrichales > Erysipelotrichaceae > RGIG1896. Next base: position 12,792 of record JAFQKG010000058.1, read on the forward strand.
TGATCGGTGCTCTTCTTTTAGGCGGTACAGTATACTTTGTCATTGAAGATAATTCAGGCAAGATTGCAGGAAAGACTGAAAATGGCAATGATGTCGTGTTCTCAATCGGTGAAGAAAATATCACTGCCGATGAATTCTACGACAGTCTATATGAATCTTATGGTTCAGCAGGCATCTACCAGTTCATGCTCAAAGCTGTTGCAGAAGCATCTTATGAAACAACTTCTGAAATGAAGGAATTGGCTGAGCTTTATGCAGAAAATGTCAAAGCCAATTACATGAACCAGTATGGAGGAGAATATGAAGCTTATCTGACTTCAGATCTTCAATCCATGGGGTACAATTCTGTGGATGAACTGGACGAGTATTTCGTCAACTATCAGAAAACAAATCAGTTTTTGATCGAAACAGTGACAGATGAAACAGATGGCACTTGGAACAAATATGCTGAAGAAAAACAGCCTCGTATTGTCAGCCACATTCTGATCAAAATGGCTGATCCTGAAAACCCAACAGAAGAAGAACTTGCAAAAGTAGATGCAGTCAATGCAGCGCTTGCAAACGGTGAAGAATTCGGTGCTGTGGCTTTAGCACATTCTGAAGACACCTCAGCAACTGCCAATGGACTTCTAGGATATGCAGATGCTGATACAAGCTATGTTGAAGAGTTCTTAAAAGCAATGCTGACTCTTAAGGAAGGCGAAACAACAGACTGGGTCAAGACTCAGTATGGTGTTCATTTAATTAAATGCGAATCAACTTCTCTGGATACTTTCATTGAAAGCTACAGTGAAGATATGCTGAATGCAGTCCTTACTTTCGACCCTAGCGTACAGCCTCGTGCAGTATGGGCTAAGGCAGAAGAAATTGGCATTGAATTTACAGATGAAACTGTTAAAGCAAATCTCATGAAATACATGGGATTGGAAAGCGAGGCTGAATAATCATGAAAAAACTGATGGCGGCTGCTCTTTGCCTGCTGATGATGGCAGGCTGCTCTGATGCTTATGCATCTGTTACTAACAAAAATGAAACTATCTTCAAGGTAGGAAATACAACTGTCACTCGCGGTCAGCTGTACAGCTACATGCAGGCACAGGATGGCGGATACACTGCAATCAACACTGCAATGGAAAGCATTCTGAATGCTAAAGTTGAAATCACTGAAGAAATGAGTGCAAACGCTGAAAGCACAATGAGCATGTACGAATCTCTTCTGGGTGAAAGCTTTGAATCATACATGATGTCAATGGGATATCCTTCGCTGGACGCCTTCAAACAGGACCTTATCATGAATGAACAGGCTTCTGCACTGACTGAGCTTTACATTGAAAACAACTTTGAATCTCTGTGTACAACTTACACACCAAGAAAAGTAAAAATTGCTACTTTTGCAGATCAGGAATCTGCTGGCAAAGCACAGGCTGCTTTGAAAGATGGCAAAGATTTTGCTGAAGTATCTGAAACTTATGGAAACACAGGTTCAAAAGATTCCATCATCTATACTACTCAGTCTTCTTACCCTACTGCTGTTACTTATGCAGTTTCTAGTCTGACTGAAGGCATGGTTTCAGATGTGATTGCCAATGACAATCAGACAACTTTCTATGTTGTTGTTATGGAAGCTTTAAATCCTGCAGATTTTAAGGATGAAGCAGTTTCAGCAATCGCTGGTATCAATACCATTGCAAGCGATGCAATGCTGAAAGCATTTGCAGAATCAGGTTTCAATCTCTATGACAAAAACCTGTATGATGCAATTTCAAAAAACTATCCTGACTATATTGCAGAGTAAAATTCAAAAGGCGCATCAAGCGCCTTTTCTTTTGTGTTATAATACATAAAAAGGAGAATTCTTATGTGTGTATTCTGTAAAATTGTAAATGGAGATATCCCTTCCACAAAAATCTATGAAGATGATGATGTTCTAGCCATACTTGATTTAAGTCAAGTCACTTATGGCCATACATTAGTAATGCCTAAAAAGCATGTCAGTGATTTAATTGAATGTGACCCAGAGACTTATATGAAAGTCATGAACATTGTCAAAAAGCTAGCCAAAACAATCACTGAAAAGTGCCATGCTTCTGGATGCAACATATTAAGCAATATTCATGAAGCTGCAGGTCAAACTGTCATGCACATGCATGTACATATTATTCCACGCTATGATGAACATGATGCCATTGACATTCAGTTCAATGAATCTAAAAAAGTTTCACTCAGTGATGTTCAAAATAGAATTTTAAATTAAAATGCAGAATCATTTAGATTCTGCATTTTTGTTTGCGTCTGTTTCTGGTGTTGTAGAAGAATCAGCTTCTTCTTCATCTCCGCATTTTAATCCGTCTTCTTTCATTTGATTTAACAGTTGTTCTGAATTTAACGACTGTGCATCAAGCATCTTCAGCATTTTATCACTGCTGGAAGCACTGATATTTTTCACATCAAATTCAAATGTGACAAGAAGCCCTGTTTCTGTTTCAGTCAAACTAGTTTTCATTTTTTCATCAGCTGCAAATGCTGCAAGTTCTTTTTCGTAATACTCACGATAAATTACCAATACATCTGCTTCTTCTGAATCAATCTGGAAAGTCTGCTTCACATGAAGAATCTG
>JAFQKG010000059.1 GCA_017397025.1 Erysipelotrichaceae bacterium
CCATGAGGAATTGCAATATGATTTCCCATGCCTGTAATTCCTTCTTCTTCACGAACATAAATGTCCTTTACAAAATCTTCTACATCTGAAATGTAGCCAGCAGTTTTCAGATGACCTGCAAGTTCATGCAGCACCTCATCCTTTGTCGTTCCTTTCAGATCAAGATCAATGATCTCTTCATTCAAAATGTCGCGCAGTCCCATCAACAATTCCTCCCTTTCCCATTTAACTGATCAGATGGCGATACAAATCTGTATTTGATTCAAATTTTCTCAGTACATTGACATCCTTGTCCGTATTGACTAGGTGGATGTACTGTTTATAAAACAATTGTGTTCGGCGGATTTCAAAGTCGTTGGTCATCTTTACCGCCAGCAGGAAAACAACATCTACCATTTCCGTATCCCACAGAATCGGTTTATTCAATGTTGCAATGACAATTTTTGCTTCATTGATTTCCGACTGTTCTCCATGTGGAATAGCCACCATGTTTCCAATTGAAGTAGGTGTTGCAAGCTCACGTGATAAAACACTCTGCAGATAATTCTTCGTTACATAGCCTTTTCTTAAAAGCCTTGTGCACATTTGTTCCAACAATTCGTGCTTATCTTTTACATCCACATGAGTAAAGATTAAATCAGGTTCAAACAAAGTATGACACAGTGGATCAAACTGAACCTTGCTTTGAACAGTTTGAGTATTCAGTGATCGAATCTTATGATTGATTTTTCTCACAGAATTCTCTGAAAGCATTTCATCCACTTCAACTATACGTGAATCTTCTTTATCCAATTCACGTGTCGCAATAATCATTTCAGCACTCTTGTAGTTATCCAGATTAAAATCATGAGCACTGACCACTTTGATTTCTTCAATCAAAGGGAAAGTTCGCTTGATTTTTTCACAAAGCATCTGATTCACACCCATGGAAGTTCTGGTAACCAAAACAGTATTGATTGGCTTTTTGTTTCTTTCCATGGCCGACTGAATGTACAGCGTAATGTAGCTGAGTTCATCTTCGTTGATCATCAGATGAAAATGTTCCTCAAAGAGTACCGAAATCAGCCATGACACTCGAAATGCCTGTTTAAACTCTGACTTGATGTAGCCTTTGAGCCCATTGGACTGATTTTTCTCATAGCGAAGACGGAAAATCGCTGGTTTCAAATGAATCAAAAGACCATGAAACAGCATTTCATCTCGTGTCATATCTACATTCAGTACTTCTGATACAACACTGATGATTTTTTTGACAAACTCCTGAAGCTTGTTGTCATATTCTCGAATGATATCTCCCGCTGCTGCATTGTAACCAGGGTCAATCATCTTGGAACACAAAATTGGAATTGAAATGAACCCAATTTCAGCCTGTGTAATCCTTACCGTGAATTTTTCTGTTGCCTTCTTCAGAATTGCTTCTGCAAATGAATACTCATTGTACGTCTGAAGCATTCTCAATTCATCATCTAAAAGTATAATCCCATTGGCTGTATCCAGCTGTCTGCGATAGATTGACAATGCCAGATAAACATAGATTTCATTGAATGACTCTTCTGCAAACTCAAAGCCCCACTCATTTTCTGTATCAATGATACAGCGTTTTACCTGTTCAAGATCAAGACTAGATGTGAAATACTGAATGATTTCATCCAATGATTCCTGATGGGTAAATCGCAAAATAAAGTGCTTGACCGCAATACGATACTGAGATTCTGTACAAATCAGTTCAAAGCCTTTGTTGCGTACAACATTCAGTTCCACATTAAACAGATTCAGCCAGTCTTTGCAGTCATTGAGTACCTTCAGCGTTGTTGGAACACTCAAATACATCAAGTCAGCCAATTGATTGGTTGTTAAGCGATTGTGCTTGCTGGTCTTTAAAAGATAGCGAAGCGCAGTATACATGCGGGTCTGGTCCGACTGCAAATGATCCATCGTCTGGTTGTTCAGAACACGCTTTTGAATTTCAACTTTCTGTTCTTCTGTTGCATTAAGCCAAATGCCAATTCGCCTTTTTTTACAGATTTCCCCAAGATTGTTTGAACGAAGATAGTCGTTGATGCTTTCAACTTTGGTTCTCACTGTCTTTTCAGAAAGTCCTATTTCCTCTGCAAGCTGAACAGTAGTTACCATTTCAGAGTTCAGAAGAACCTTTAAAATTGCCTGAATATAATACTGAGATTTCTTATCGTTCATTTCCCCTGTTCCTTTCACGCCTTCATTGTAACGAATTTAACCAGGATTTTCCTTAAAATAGTTTGAAAATTTAATGAAAGTATAAACGGTAATTTTTTTGTTATAAGCTAAACTTTGTGAAAAAATAATAATTTTATCAAAAGTTTATCAATTTTATCAAAAAATGCTCATTTTTTCTCTTGACAAACCTTTTTCACATTCTTACACTGTAAGCGAAGAAAAAAGCACCGAAGTGCTTAATAGTAAATACGGATGTGTTTCTTATTGAGTGTCTTCGCCAATGCTTCAGGAACTTTCTGATCAGTGATGATACCTTCAAACTGGTCCAGCTTCGCAAAGCGATTGAATCCAGCAGAATGAAACTTGCTGTGATCTGCAACCAGATAGGCATGCTTGCACTGAGAAAGAACATGCTGCTTGATTCTTCCTTCCAAAAGATCTGTATTGGTACATCCCTTTTCATCAATACCTACCGTCGCAATAAAAGCTTTGGTATAAAGGTAAGGTGTATCAAAAGGCTCAATCTGAAAACTTCTGGTTTCATGATTCATCTGACCTCCCAGACAGATCACATTCAGATTTGGAAGTTCTGCAGCGGCAGCAAGCACATGCAGAGAATGAGTAACAATCGTTACATGCTCAAATTGATTCAAATATGGAATGATTCGAGAAGCAGTCGTTCCAGAATCCACAAAAATTACATCGTGTTCTTCGACAAGAGAAGATGCAATCTTACCAATTTTCATCTTTTCCTGCTCAGCAGCATTCAGACGCTCATGCAATGAAGGGATTGAAGTTGCAACTTGATTTTCATTGGAAACAACCCCGCCATAAACCTTTGAAACCGAACCTCTTTCTTCCAGCACCTTCAAATCTCTTCTCAGCGTCTGCATGGAAATCGAAAACATTTCACATAACTCTTCATTGCTCAGCATTTTATGGCGACGAATGCTGGCTTCCATTTCTGCAATTCGATTGACTTTCATAGTTATCACCTGTGATAATTATAAATAGAAAAAACAACAGTGGCAAGGAGGGAATAAAAATGCTGCGTAAAAACGACAATTTAATTCTCGGTCTGAACAAGCTGTGTGATGGTGAAAAAGACGGCATGTTCATGGACATCTATCTGCTCAAAGGAGAAGCTGGAAAAAGCTATACCTTTGAAAACCCAACACAGGAAACTGCATTTCTTCTAATTGAAGGTGAAGTCTGCTTCACGAATGAGGAACAGGTTTATACCGGAAAAAGAGACAACTGCTTCTATGATTCAGCATATTGCCTGCATGTTTCAAAAGGCAAAAATGTTACTGTCACTTGCCTAAGCGATGCTGAAGTTCTGCTTCAATGCAAAGAAAATGACACTGAATTTGACAATGGTTGGTATGATAAATCCAACATTGATTACGGATTCTTTGGTGATGGTGAACTTAAGGACACAACAAAACGCGTTGTTACAACGATTCTGGACAAAGAAAGAACTCCATGGTCCAATATGGTTGTTGGAGAAATCATCAATTTCCCTGGCATCTGGTCCAGCTATCCACCGCACCACCATCCTCAGCCTGAAGTTTATTTCTATAAATTCGATAAACCGCAGGGCTTTGGATCATGTTTCATTGGTGAAGATGTATACAAATCCACTCATAACTCTGTTGCACTGATCCCAGGAGGACTGGTTCATCCACAGAACACTGCACCAGGATATGCAATGTACTATGTCTGGATGATTCCTCATCTTGAAGGCAATCCATGGCTCAAAACAAGAATCTTCGACCCTCAGCATGAATGGGTCAATGGTACAAATCTCAACATCTTTAAATTGAAGGAGGACTAAGATGATGCTGAAACTTCATGAAACGACAACTAAATTCCCACAGACAGAAATCTGGAACGACAGCTGCAGCTGTTCAGAACTGTCTTATTCCATTGAAAACGGATCTGTAGGTGCAACTACTAATCCAGTGATCGTATTGAACGTATTAAAGAAAGAATTGAAAGATTGGGAACCTACCATCAATCAGCTAATCAAAGATCGTCCATCCGCAACTGAAGATGAAATCGCATGGGAAACCATTCGCGCCATGGGGACAAAAGCTTCCAAGCTGCTGCTGCCTTGTTTTGAAGAAAACAAAGGTAAAAAAGGACGAATCTCTTTCCAGACCAACGCAAAGCTCTATCGCTCAAAAGATGCTATGGTAGCTCACGCTGCAGACTTAGCTTCTTCATGTCCAAACAGCCAAATCAAGGCACCTACATCAAAGGCAGGTGTTGAGGCTTTTGAAGAAATGACTTACCGTGGAATCAGTGTGAATGCAACTGTTTCTTTCACAGTTTCTCAGGCCATTGCCGTTGCTGAAGCTGTTGAAAGAGGTTTAGCTAGACGTGAAGCTGAAGGACTTCCAATTGATACAATGAATCCTGTCTGCACAATCATGGCAGGACGAGTCGATGACTATCTGAAAAATTACATCAAAGCCAATGGTATGCTGGTAGAACCAGAAATTCTTGAATGGGCAGGCGTAGCAGTTGTCAAGAATGCATATCGCATCTACAAAGAAAGAGGCTATCGCACTAAGCTTTTAGTAGCTGCCTATAGAAATCCATATCACTGGCATGAATTCATCGGCGGAGATATCATTTTGACTATTCCATATGAATGGCAGGTTAAATACAACAACTCTGAATTCCCAGTCGTTGAAACAATCAACACTCCAGTCAATGAACACTATCTCAATGAACTGAAAAAGCTGGATGAATTCAACAAGGCTTATGATGAAAACGGTCTGAAGCCTGAAGAATTTGAACACTATGGTGCATTTGTGGTGACCATGCAGGGATTCCTTAAGGGATATGATGAACTGGTTCACATTATCCGTTCATACATGGTGAAGTAACATGGCAAGACAGTTTTTAATGCCTGCCAAGGTCTTTAGCGGCTCACAGGCACTCAATGAAGCAATACCTTCTATCACTAAACTTGGTACACACGCGCTGATTGTAACAGATGCAATGATGGTCAAGCTTGGCAATTTAAAGAAGCTGACAGATCTTCTGGATGAAACAGAAATGAAGTATACCGTTTATGCTGAAATCAACGGAGAACCAACTGACACAATGATTCTAAATGGCCTCCAGCTTTACAATGAGCACAAGTGTGACTGCCTGATTGCCATTGGCGGAGGATCACCACTAGATTCCATGAAAGCCATCGCTATGATGACAAAAGTCAATGGACCTATCAATTCCATGATGGGAAAGAGCTTTGATGAAGAACGCCCAGGCATGGCTGCTACTCCTACAACTGCAGGAACTGGATCAGAAGCAACGATGTTTACGATCATTACTGATACAGAAAATGATGTAAAAATGCTACTGAAAGGATCAAGTCTGATTCCTGATGTTGCTGTTATCGATCCAATGTTTACAATGACAGCGCCTAAGTCTGTTACTGCTGCAACAGGTATTGATGCACTATGCCATGCTGTTGAAGCCTATACTTCACGCAAAGCACAGCCATTGGCCTCTACTTTGGCCCTTTCTGCCATAGACAAAATCTTTAAAGTGCTGAGTGTCTGCTACAACGAACCTCAAAATGAAGAAGCACGTGCTGCCATGGCACTTGCAGCCTTTGAAGCAGGATGCGCATTCAACAACTCATCTGTTACAATTATCCATGGCATGAGCCGTCCAATCGGTGCTAATTTCCATGTGGCTCATGGATTAAGCAATGCTGTACTTCTTGAAGCTTGCATGAAGTTTGTCAAAGAACCTATCACTGACAAACTCGCTGAAATTGCACGTTTTGCAGGACTGAGCACAGCTTTGGATGATGTCAAGGCAACTGAAGATTTCTTTGCAGCCCTGCATCAGCTTCTTAATGCATTGGATATTCCTGTATTAAAGGAAGTCATCAAAGATCATGATTTGTTCAAAACATTGATTCCAAAGATGGCAAAAGATGCATTTATCAGCGGAAGCCCATCAAACACTGTTTATCCTGTCTCAGAAGAAGACATGAGAAACATCTATCATTCATTGATTGACTAAGGAACTGAAAACAGTTCCTTTTCTTTTTAATAATTAATTTTTTACCGTTATCAATTCTATGACTCTTTCTTAAACATCCTTTTAGAATCTTGTATTTTCAGGTATAATAGTTTCCAGAGGTGATTATTTTGGAACTCTTTTTCTATGGTTTTTTTGGCATCATCATTTTTGCATTAGGTCTCAAAGCCTATCAGGATTATAAATATTACCGAGGTTCATTCTATACAGTACTATATTCTGGATTTGTTGAATATTATCTGCGTTTAAGACAGCGCAAAGACATGAGTCAAAGCGACTGGCTGAAACAGGAAATTGGTGAACACCGCATTGTCTTCAATAGCTATCTGGATCAAAATGGTGTTCCTGTACACAATTTTGTAACAGTTTTCCATAACAAGGGTGTACATATGTTCAGTGTCATTCAATCCAAAGGCCAAATTACAGGCAAGGACAAAGACAAGCATTGGATCATTCATCGAGACAGCAAGACATATCGTATTCCCGCTTCTTCTGAGCTTTTAAGACAGCATGTAGATTACGTCAAGAAACAGACAGGTCTTTCACAGATAGAGGGAGTACTGATGTTCACTGATGAAACTGACTTCTCAAAAATGAAGACTGAATGGAGTACTGCCAAATATAGTGAACTTCTAAACGTCCTTAAAAATGGAACAGGATCCATGACAACCATGGAAATTGAAGCCTGCTTTAAAAAGTGCACAGAAAATGTAAACAAGCAGAAAAAAGGAGAAATCAAATGAGTTATTTAAAGTATATTGCCCTGATTATCGGTATTGTTCTTGTCATGGTTGTCAAAACCAATTATACAAAAAGGAACGGCACACAATCTACAGAACCCTATTCTCAGCAAGAACAGCTTATGCTATATACTGGATATGGTCTGCTTGCTGCCGCATTGATTCTCGTTGTATTGTTCAATTAGAATCGCAAACAGGATGATGAACATTGGCTCTAGGAAAAAACCTAGGCCTTTTTTATATTCAGCATACTGGCAAAAGATGAAAACCTCTCATTGAAACTAGTCTATTTATCATTGTCCACCATTGTGATTAACGCTTAGAAAGCTGTTTTTATCAGCCAATTCTTATTGAATCCACCAACTATTCCACATTGTTATAAAAAATAAGCCTGATTTTTAGGACAAATTGAGACAGTTATGATACAAACTTCGGACATCGAATGCTCAAGCTTCTGTTAAAAAAATCATACACAGAGGTGGTATTGACTTCTTAAAAAATACGCTAGCTATACTTAAGATGAAATCTTTACTCTAGAAAGGATTGATTGTGAATCAAAAAGATAGTGTTTTAAAACATATTTTCAGAGTGAATGAACGATTTGCGGATTTGATCAACGGACTCTTTATCATGGAAATCAAAGATGAACAAAATACAAGGACATACCGAAGGTATGATTGAAGTCATCAAACGATTAAAAGAAGCAAATATGACGATAGAGACCATGATGATTACAACTGGATTAAGCTATTTAGAAATACAAAATATTTTAGTAAATCATTGAATATCACAAAGGGACTTAAGAAAAGTGTGCAAGTAACTTGTAAAAGAACGAATTCTTGTAGATATTTAGTAACCCTATGAGAGAATTGATCATTGACCAGTTACGTAATGCTCCACCATCCCACTTTTTCTCAAGTTCTAAACAGCAAAGATTCAATAGTTTGAATAAGGAGTTTTCATTCGGAAAGGCGCCTTTTTTAGTGACTTTTCTAAAACTTGATTTGATAACATTCTCATATAAAAAAGGCGGAATATCCGCCTACATAAGTGGTGCCAAGACTTTCAAAACAAATCCCAGAAGCTTAGTAAACCAGCGCAGATTCTGTATTGTTTCAAAAGTAACTTCTGTACATTTTTGAAGTGTATCCTGAAAATCCTGTTCAATCTCTTGGATGCATTCTTCCTGATACAGATAGCATGCACATTCAAAATGATGTGCAAGAGATCGATAATCCAGGTTAATTGTACCAACTACTGCTTTGGTATCATCACTGACAAACACTTTCGAATGTACAAACCCAGGAGTGTACTCATAAATGTGAACACCAGCTTCAAGAAGAGCAGCATAGTGCATCTTTAATAAAATGTAAGGTATCTTTTTATCAGGTATTCCGGGTACAATCAGACTAACATCAACACCTCTTTGGGCACAGAATATCAGTGCATGTTCAAGACCATGGTCTAAAATGAGATAAGGTGTCATGATGTGCACATAACTCACTGCTCGATTAAGAATATCCATGTATACCTTTTCACCGACTTTTTCAGCATCCAATGGATTGTCAGCATAAGGAATGACAAAACCCGAAGAATCATTTTTCACATTCGATGGCAGAAGATACTTTTTGAAATTGAACTGTTTTTCTTGAATAGCCCACATTTGAAGAAACATCAATGTAAAACTTTCCACTGCTTTTCCTTTGATCATTACTGCAGCATCTTTCCAGTGACCATATTTCTCAATTTGATTGATATATTCATCCGCCAAATTGATTCCTCCAGTAAAGGCTACCTGATTATCAATCACGGCAATCTTTCGATGATCACGATAATTGTAGTGTGTAGAAACAAAAGGTGTTACAGGGGCAAACATTCTGCATTCAATGCCTAGTTCTTTCAGCATCTGAGGATAGTTGTGCGGAAGCGTTGTAAATTCACAAGTACCATCGATCATGATTTTTATTTCTACACCCTGTCGAGCCTTAGAAACTAATATTTCAAGAATTTTCCCCCACATCAGCCCTTCATCCACAATGAAATATTCTAGGAAAATGAATTTCTTAGCTTTTTTAAGTTCTTTCAGCAAAGCTTTAAACTTCTGTTCTCCGCTTGAAAAATAAACCGACTCACAATGATGATAAACAGGAAAATTCCCGCAGGAAAGCAAATAATTCGCTAAAGAGGCAGTTTCTGGGCTCTGTTTTTTCAATTCTTTAAAATCATCTTGATTCTGTGTAATTTCATGACAGGTTTCGTTTAAAATTTGATTCAGTCTTTCCTTTAAAGTGCGATGACCTAGTTCACTTTTTGTATACCAGAACAAAAGAACACCAAACACAGGCATTAGGATAATAATCATGAGCCACATAATGATGGAGGAAGGCTCCATTCTGGAATTGATCATCACAAGCACCATAGCGAAACTGATGACGACTGAACTGCCAAACAGGTGAGGAAGAAATTCGCTGAATCGAAGTCCAAGTGATACTAAAAAAACAATTTGAACAAGAAGCAGAAGAGTCACCACGCCAGCACGGCTGAATACAACTCTCATCAGTCCCTTTTTTCCCTTTTTTAAAAGTGAAAGACCTCTCTCTGTACTGTATTCCATCTTCAGTACCCCTTTCATTCTTTTTCACATTATAGAATGC
>JAFQKG010000060.1 GCA_017397025.1 Erysipelotrichaceae bacterium
AGCAGAAGAGTCACCACGCCAGCACGGCTGAATACAACTCTCATCAGTCCCTTTTTTCCCTTTTTTAAAAGTGAAAGACCTCTCTCTGTACTGTATTCCATCTTCAGTACCCCTTTCATTCTTTTTCACATTATAGAATGCTCTGTTTTTCAAGTCAATTTACGTTTCAGGCTCAATGTTCATTCTAAAAGAAGGATCTGGTGACAGATCCTTTTGATGAATATCATCGTACTAAACCTTTTAGAAGAATGAAAATACATGATTCTTCTCTTACTGCAGGATATTCAAAACTATATTGATTTATATACTAACTATTTCGTGCGGAAGTGATATTCTGTTAGGTGCTTCTGTACTTCTCCTTTTTTAAGCAATGGTTTTTCCCAGTTGTGATACTGGATAGCATTAGGATAATGTTCTGGTTCAAAGCACATGGCACTGCGATACTGATACGCTGTACCATTTTTGCCTGCAGTATCCCCTTTCAGGAAATTACCGCTGTAGAAATGCATGCAAGGCATGGTTGTCTTGACTTCCATGAGCGCTTTATCACCTTCCACAACAGCTGCACGCTTTAATCCCTTACCATTTAAAACAAAGCAGTGGTCAATGCCATGACCATTGATCATCTGTTGATTTTCAGCTTCATGTTTCAACATTTCTCCAACAACTGCCCCTTTTCTGAAATCAAAAGGTGTTCCTTCAACATCAAATGCTTTTTCCAAAGTCAGACCATCCGCATCTGAACATCCAACCTGATCTGCAAAAACAGTTACAGTATGATTCATAGCTGTTTCACTGTCGCACCCATTCATATTGAAAAAGGCATGATTTGTGATAGAGCACAATGTATCTTCATCACTAACAGCTTCCGATTCAAATGTAAAACCATCTTCTAAAAGACGATAAGTAATTTTCAGTTCCAGATTTCCTGGGAAACCTTCTTCCAAGTGCTTGCTAAAATAACGATAAACCACATGTGATTCAGAGTGTTCGAGCACTTCAAAAATCTGATGATCAAAACCGTTTGGTCCGCCATGCAGTGTATTTGGTCCATTGTTGATTGGCGTCTGATACTGAACTCCATTTAATTCAAACTGTCCTTTGCCAAGACGATTGCACAATCTTCCCACTGTGGTTCCCATATAGCGAACTCCATTCAGGTAGCCTGAAAGAGAATCAAATCCCTGTACAACATCAGCACCATTTTTCTTCAGCACACATGAGACGATGCGTGCTCCGAAATCAATCAGCTTCAGCTGAAGAAACTCATTTTCCAGCGTCAGAGAATGTACTGCTTTTCCTTCATAATGATCAAACAAATCCATCTTTATTCCTCACTTTTCTTCATTTCTATTATAGTCTGACTCTCCTTTTTTTTCTACCTCAACAAGTCCAGCACATAAAAGAAAAATCAGAATTTCTCCTGATTTTAAATCCCAAACAAAAGAATCTGAAGCAGCGATATTTTTTCTAAAAACAGCTGATTCAAAAGCAGTTTCACTGGAGCAGATGCACCAATTGTCTTTACACTATATCCTAATTTATTCGCCAGAACCTTTGCACGCAGGCAATGATAATTGCTGGTGATAAGTACAACCTTATCCTGTGAAGAAATAAATTCTTTAGAAAGACGCATGTTGTCAATAGTATTCTTCGCTTCTTCTTCCTTGTAGATTCGAAGTGAATCAACACCATAGCTCACCAGAGCTGATTTCATGACCTCAGCTTCAGATTTCGTGTTTTTCCCAGTGATTCCTCCAGTGACAATCAGTTTACTTCCAGGATTGTCTTTGGCATACTCATACGCTGTTTCAATACGTCTAAGCAAAGTATCACTTGCTGTGTCCTCATCCAGCTGATATCCCAGCACAATGACCTTGTCAGCACTGGAAGTATTCATTGAAATGCTTCCCAATAAAACCGCAGCATCCAATACACTCTGAAGCCCAAGCCACAGACTTAGACAAACAAGCAGCGTTTTAGCAAGTGCAGGCTGACTTTGATGAAGAACCAGCCCATAAGAAGCAGCCGCCAGTTCAATAAAGGAAAAACATAGCCACATCACACCGTAAATCAGTGATTCGCTCAACATCACCAGCCCGTAGGCTGCATGAATCACTCCAAAAACTGCTACAATCAAGGCAGGAACTTTGATTTTAAGCTCAAATCCACTTGAAAATCTGGAAAACAGATCTTTAAATCTGCTGATAATGGACTGCATTTTTTCTTTCATTGAAACCACCTTCTTTTCTTTAGTATACCACACGGATTAACTCTACAAAAAGAATCTTACTGAAGGCCAAACACTTTTTTCAGTATTTTACGATGTGCTGTTACAATGGATACTTCATTCAGCTGATTCAAAGGCCACCAGAAACAGTTTTCCAGTTCAATATCATCCTCTATCAAGTACACATTCATTTTCCAGATGCGATGCGAAAAAACATGCTGAGCATTCCCTAACATTTTTGCTGATTCTATCAGCTCTTTTTCAGACTGAGGCAATCGAAAAAGACCTTTCATCAACCCATCCGAATCATCACTGCTCAAAAGAATCTTTTGATCATATACAACAAGATAACAATTCAATTGAATCTCAACAGGTTTTTTCTTAGGTTTTTTAATTGGATATTTTTCCTGAGTCTGTGTTTTAAAAGACTGACAGTCAAACTGAAGCGGGCACAGAAGACAAAGCGGCTTTTTAGGAGTACAAACAGTAGCTCCCAGCTCCATCAGTGCCTGGGTAAAGACACTTGGCTCTTCCATCAAACTGGCAACACGTTCTGCAATGAGTTGATGTGTCTTTGATTTCATCACATCTAGTTCAATGCAATCATAACGCGCCATGACTCTAAGTACATTGCCATCAACAGCAGGCTCTTTCTGGTTAAAACAGATGCTTAGAATTGCCCCTGCTGTATATGGGCCAATACCTGGAATTTTCAAAAGCTCTTCTTTGGTCTGAGGAAGTTTTCCAGAGTAATCACTGACTATCATTTTCGCTCCCTCATGAAGTTTGCGGGCACGATTGTAATAACCCAGCCCCTGCCACACATGCAGCACATCTTCAATAGAAGCATTTGCTAGACTTTGCACTGAAGGCCATTTGTTCATCCATTTTTCATAATATGGTAGCATGGATTCAATACGGGTCTGCTGAGCCATCACTTCAGAGATCCATATAGCATAAGGATCTTTAAAACGTCGAAAAGGCAGATCGCGATGATCTGCCTGATACCATATGTTAAGTTGTTCTGCAAATCGAGATTTCATATTCTGAGTATAACAGATTCTTCTCAATTTCTCATGAGTTATGCATCAATAAAATCATAAAAACTACTGTGGATCATCTTTAGTGCATTACGTATAAAATTCTGTTCAGTAGACCCAGATGTCCTCAGCCAAGTTCTAGCAAAATAGAAAACCATAACAGCATACGTTTCTGCAAGATAAGCATCGCTTAAATCAGCATGCTCAGGGTTTCTTTTGCGATGAACCTGCAATATTTTCTGTAAAGCTTCTTTCATTTGCACAATAAAAATTTCACGAAAACCATTTTGACCTTCAATATCCACTGCAACTTCATAAAATCTGCGATGATTCATCATCATGGATGCCAAATGCTCTATCAATACTCTTACAGGATCAGCACTGTGAACCTGTATTCCATCAGCCAAATCACTTTGCACAAGATAGTCCAGTGCATCATATTTATCAACAAAGTAATTATAGAATGTCACTCGAACAACACCTGCTTCATCACATATTTTTTTGATAGTAATAGACTGAAAGGACATTTTTTGCATTAAGCTGCGAAGGCTTTCTGCAAGAATCACTTTTGTATTGTTTTTCTTCTCCATGAAATTACCTCAAAAAAACAAACCAGACATTCACTGCCATCAAAAGCAGTAAAGCTCCACCAACTCCTTGAATGCCTCTAGCGAAACGATAGCCATAGCTATAACCAATTCGAAGTGCTGACAAAACTGCTACAAAGCAAGTCGCAAAAGCACACAGCATTAAAAGAAGCAATGAGGTGTTCATCAAGCCATTTCCAACACCATAAAACAATGTGGTGATATTAGTAATTGCAGCGATTTTTGCACATTGTTTTCTATTGAATGATAAATCTAGTCTTTCTTCAATGCTTTTTCGAGTCACTGCCTTATGAACAAATAAAAGCCCAAGCAGAAGAAAAATCAGTGCGCATAAAGTCGCATTCAGCTTAATCATCAATATATTTTCAAATAAACTTGAAATGAGATAGCCAACTAATGCAGCAGACATATTTACTAAACCAAAAATCCCAGCATAAGTCATTGTTTTTTCTGCAGTCAAATCTTTTAGTGTAGCTCCTTTTCCCATCATAAGAATAAAATCATCCAACGCTAACCCAACGCAGGCAAGCATCATCATCCACACGCTCATCTTCATCCCTCCAAATTCATTTCTATTATACCGGATTCATGATGAATCCCCAGTGACATTTGATAAAAAATGTCATTCTTCCTTCATGATTGACTCCATTTCAATCAACAGCTAAAATAAACACAGAACATAGGAGACTTTATGAACAAATTCATTGAACTTATTGTCAGCGACATGGATGGATGTCTGCTTGACTCGCACAAAAATCCACCAGAAACCATCCACCAGCTCATTGATGAATTAAAAACTCAGAATATTCTGTTTGGAATCTGCAGTGGAAGACAGTATGCCAGCATTCATGAAAAAATGAATCAAAGAAATGACATTCTCTATATTGGGGAAAATGGAGGCATCTGCGTCTATCAGAATGAAACTCTTTATTTTAACGCTCTGCCTAGTGAAAGCATTGAGGAATTTGTTTCTTTGGCTCAAACCATTGAATGCGTTCCAGTCCTTTGCGGAAAAGATACAGCATATGTTTCCACATCTGATACGCAGGCACTCCAGCAGATTCAAAGATTCTATGAATCTTATGCAGTGGTGGAAGATCTCTTAAGCATTCATGAGCCTTTCTGTAAGATCTCAGTTCTTGATTTGAAAGGATCAGAGGCCAACTGCTATCCTTACTTTAAAAAATATGAACAGCAATTTGAAATCATCGTTTCTGACAGCATCTGGATGGATATCGTCAGCAAAGGACAATCCAAAGGAAGCACACTTAAAAAAGCTGCAGAAAAACTAGAGAAAAACCTGGACAAAGCCGTTGCCTTTGGTGATTACTTCAATGATGTGGAAATGCTTCAAGCTGTCAATTACAGCTTCGCTATGGAAAATGCCCATGAAGGCGTTAAACAACAAGCCAAATACATTGCACCATCCAATGATGACAATGGTGTTGTCAAGACCATTGAATTGCTCTTAAGAAAAGCAGGAGAACAAAAATGAAACTGTTATTTGTTTGTCACGGCAATATCTGCAGAAGCCCAATGGCTGAATTCGTGATGAAAGATCTAGTTAGAAAAGCAGGCAAAGAACATCTGTTTATCATTGACTCTGCAGCAGTCAGCCGCGAAGAAATCGGCAATGGCATCCAT
>JAFQKG010000061.1 GCA_017397025.1 Erysipelotrichaceae bacterium
ACAGTCACTGCAACTGTGTTCAAAGTTCTGCCCCAGTGTTCTTCGCACATTTCAGCATTGCCAACATATCCACCAGTTGCCAAAATAATTGTGTCGCCATAGATTTCATACGTTGTACCGTTGTATGCAACAGCCTTCACACCAACAGCAGTTTCACCATCAAAAATCAGTTCTTCTGCAGTCAATTCAAGCATGTAGTCATTCTTTTCATTCATTGCTACAGCCTTTTCCATTGCGCGATCATACTGATTTGTTTTATTAGGACCAAAAATGTTGCGAACACCATTTTCAGCTACATAGCTAGTCCAGAACTGTGACCACTGTGGACGAACAAAGCTCAAAATCATACCTGCAAATTCAAAGCCAAATTCATCAACATAGTATTTGATGTGTGTATCATTGTTGTAAACAGCTTCTTTGATGATGTCAGCTTTTTCTTCAGAGCCAACGTAGTCCATCCATACCTGGTAAACTTCATCTTTGTCTGCAAACTGTACATCATTATATGCTTCGCCAATTGGCCCAAGCAGCATAGGACCAGTCGTAGTTGTTGAGTTACCACCTAGTTTAGCGGCTGTTTCAATACCGAATACAGTTGCTCCCTGATCAGCAGCAGCCAGGTAGGATAGGATACCAGATCCTCCCAATCCAACTACAACGACATCATAGCCTTCAAGCTTCACAGTATCTGTATTCTTTTCAACAGGTGTCATCCATTCAGATGCAACACCGCCAGCCTGTTCAATTGCCTGAGATACGATATCTTTGATTGCATTTGAAGTAACAGTAGCACCAGATACAGCATCAGTTGCCAAAGACTGGTTTTCAATGATTCTGCCAGGCAGAAGATCAAATGCAGTCTTAGAAATTTCACCAGTGTCACTGTCGTGTTCTTCAGTGATAACGATAGAAGCAATAGCACCATCTGTTACAGTAACTTCACCAGTAATCATACCAGTCCAGCTATAGCCAACTGCAGTAGCAGTATATGTACCATCAGTCAAAGCAGTCTTTTCAGCTTCAACGCCCATTGCCTGGTTCAGTGCATTCTTAGCAGCTGCCAAAACAGCATTGCTTGTAACTGTAGCACCAGTTACTGCATCCACTTCAACACTCTGAGCTTCTTTGATTGCTGCGGCCAGATCAGTCATTGCAGCTCCACCGATGCTTTCAGTTTCACCAGCACCAGTGATTTCCACATCAGTAATTGCTGTTTCACTGACGGTTAAAGAAACAGTTACATCTCCGCCAAAACCTGCAGTTGTAGAAGTGTATGTACCTGCTGTGTAGATTTTATCTTCTTCCTTTGGTGTGCTGCTGCATGCTGCAACAGAAACAGCCATCAAACAAGAAAGAAGAATCATAAAGAACTTTTTCATTTTTTCTTTCCTCCTACTAAAAAAATAAACCTTACAATTATTGTAAGGTCAAGTGTTTTGTGAAATTTCTCTCAATCTGACTGATACAAGAAATTCAAACAAAGTTGTTTCAACTTCATAATATGAATGATAACGTACTACTCCATACAAATCCGATACAATTTCATATCCTTGTTGTTCAATCCACTCAAAAAACGGTTCAAACAGGCGATATGACAACAATTCACCCTTTGTCTGAATAATAGTTTTTGCCAATGGTCCCTTCACACCAATCAAGTGTTTACTTAATTCATTCTCTGGCAATATTGCTTCAGCACAAGACTTTGACATAAAGACACCATATTGATAATCTGATAGATTTTTATGACTAATTATTGTTTTTGAAATAATAAACCCTTGGCGAACTAGTGGAGCCAATTTTTGATATTCCACAAGTTGATTTTCTTTTTCATTTTCCAACGAAAGCCCACTGCCTGATTTCATTACTGAAACCATTTCATGATTTCTATTTTCAATCCAGAATCTTCCTATTTTTTCTTCTGCCATCTGAATACTATTTCGATATTCAAGCAGTTCACCTCTCATCTGCTCCAGAAGTTTTATCTCTTGTTCCACTTCTTCAATTCGCTCAGAAAACGATTCTTTTACACCTGCAATCGTCATTTCTTTCAACATTTCTTTGATTTTCGGCAAGGAAAATCCCATTGAGCGATAGATGTTAATCATAAATAAAATGCGTGAATCATCTAATGAATAAGTTCGATATTGATTGTCATCATTTCTTGACGATTTAACTAATCCAAGTGATTCATAATGACGTAAAGTCTGTGTGGAAACCCCTAATGCTTTTGCCATTTGCCCAACTGAATACTTCTTCATGACGAATCACCTCAATATGATTATAACATCTTATTAAACACATAACTATCTTGCAGTCATTCTTTCCGATAAAAAAAACACAGTCGCCTGTGTTTTACTCTTTTGTAAATCTTCTTGTGATACTTCCAAAAAATGGCAGATAGTAATTTTCCCATCCATAAGCTTTGATAACACCGACAATTTCTAAAGCAATGACAATCACAGACACCGCAGCACTAAGCAGTCCTACAATTCCAACAATACCAAATGCTCCTATCACATTAAAGCCGATCAATATGCTCGATCCTGCTGACATGAATGCTGCGATTACAACAACCAAGTTAAAAACTGCAACAGTGGCCTGCATGATTAGTGACTGCACTGCATGAAAACAAACAAGTGGACTTTTCTTTTCTATAAACAAAATCACTAGCGGAAGCACCCATGAAATGATACCTAGCGACATAAAATTGCTTAAAAGCGGTACAAGATACAAACTTAACGCAACTAAATTGGCATCAGTTTCCATTACCGAAGACTTATGTGGATCAAATTTCTGATTCATACATACCCCTCCCATCTGAAAAAGATTATATCACATTGCACCACAAAACAAAAGAAAGCCGTCTTTCGACGACTTTTGGTGTTATCCTTTCAGACCACCGCGTGCTACACCATTGACAATCTGTTTTCTTGCGAACAAGAACAGAATGATCATAGGCACAACGATAATTGTAGAAGCGGCCATCATCAACTGAGTTTCTGCACCGCCTTCTGAAACGAATGCATACAGCCCAAA
>JAFQKG010000062.1 GCA_017397025.1 Erysipelotrichaceae bacterium
AAGACATTTGCCGGAAAGAATACCGAAATTCATGCAGTAAGAGGCGTGAATCTGAAGATTGAAGACGGTGATATCTTTGGTATAGTTGGGTATTCCGGTGCAGGAAAGTCAACACTGGTTCGCATCATCAATCAGCTGGAGAAGCAGACTTCAGGTGAAGTGATGATTGACGGAAAAGAAATCTCTTCTTTTTCTGAAAGTCAATTAAGACTTGAACGTCAGAAAATAGGTATGATTTTCCAGCATTTTAACTTATTGTGGTCAAGAACAGTTGCTGAAAACATTTCATTTCCGCTAGAAATTGCAAAGGTCGATAAAGCGGTTCGTCAAAAGAAAGTGCAGGAACTGATTCGCCTGGTTGGTCTTGAAGGAAGAGAATCTGCTTATCCAAGTGAACTCTCCGGCGGACAAAAACAAAGAGTTGGTATTGCCAGAGCTTTGGCCAATGAACCTAAGATTCTATTGTGTGATGAAGCGACAAGTGCACTTGATCCAGAAACAACCGACTCTATACTTGAACTTCTAAACCGTATCAATCGTGAATTGGGAATCACTATTGTGATGATTACTCATCAGATGGAAGTTGTTCAAAAAGTGTGTCGTCATATTGCAGTGATGAGTGAAGGTAAAGTGGTTGAAGAAGGGACTGTCAAGGAAGTCTTTGAAAGACCGCGTCATGAAGTGACACGACGCTTTGTGCAGACTGTAGGTGCAGGCAATATTGATAAGATTCGCAGTGATTTGAAGAAAAAGTATCCATATGGACAGATCTTGCGATTGATCTTTACAGGTGAAATCAGCGACCGTCCAATTCTTGCAGAAGTCATACGTAAAGTAGATATCCCAGTCAGCATCGTAAATTCTAATATTACGATGGGACCTTATGGGCCGATGGGAGAAATCTACAGTCATATCAGTGATGGCACGCCTGCTCAGTACAGAGAATTGACAAAACTTCTGGAAGATGAAGGCGTAAAAGTGGAGGTGCTGTAAGATGAATGAATTCTTAAGTGCAATCAATTTTGAACAGATGCTGGATGCTTTTGTAGAAACACTTTACATGTCCTTTGCCTCGCTGATCCTGGCAGTTATGATTGGCATGGCCATTGGAATTTTGCTTTACTGCACACAAAGCGGAGGTCTTTATGAAAATAAAGTCATTAATCGAATTGTGGATGTCCTTGTGAATGTGCTTCGTGCAGTTCCATTTATTATTCTTTTGATTATTATTATTCCATTGACTAAGTTTTTGGTAGGGACAATGCTGGGGGCTAGTGCAGCTATTCCATCACTGGTTTTTGCAGCTTCTCCATTCTATGCTCGTCTATGTGTCATTGCCTTTACAGAAGTGGATAAGGGAACGATTGAGGCTTCCAAAGCGATGGGTGCCAGCAAGGCTCAAATTATCTTCAAAGTGCTTCTTCCAGAATCACTTCCAGCGTTGGTTTCAGGAATCTGCGTCACTGCAATCAACTTGATTTCTTACACTGCCATGGCAGGTGCCATTGGATCTGGTGGACTGGGAAACCTGGCATATATGTACGGATTTGCCCGACGCAGCAATGCCATTCTCTACACTGCAACCATTTTGATAGTCCTTTTGGTTTTTGCGATTCAGGGACTTGGTGATCGCATTGTGAAGAAAATAGATAAACGATAAAACGGAGGAAATGATTATGAAAAAACTAATTGCTTTAGCATTAACACTTGCATGCGTTTTAACACTTGGTGCATGCTCATCCAAACCTGCAGATGAAGGTGATGATACAACTTTGACTGTTTCATGTACACTCTCTCCGCATTGTCAGATTCTGGAATTTACAAAAGACATTTTTGAAAAAGACTATGGATTGACTTTGGAAATCATTGAACTTGATGACTACTATATTTTCAATAAAGCCCTGGATGCAGGTGAAGTCGATGCAAACTATTTCCAGCATGTTCCATTCTTTGATGGTGAAGTAGAAGCAAACGGATATAAGATTTCCAATGTGGCAGGTATCCATATTGAACCATTTGGCTTCTATTCGAAGACCATTGATTCAGTGGATGCTATTCCAGAAGGTGCAGAAATCATTCTTTCGAACTCAATTGCGGATCATGGACGTATTCTGGCCATTCTTGAAAAAGCAGGTTTAATCACACTTAAAGAAGGTATTGATGAACTGAATGCGACAGTGGAAGACATTGCAGACAATCCAAAGAATCTGACATTTACAGAAGTAAAACCAGAACTGCTGACAACAGTGTTTGAAAATGGGGAAGGCGATCTGGTCGCAATCAATGGGAACTATGCAATTTCTGCTGGACTCAATCCTGTGAAAGATACAGTGATTCTGGAACAGGCAGATGAAACCAATCCTTATGTGAATATCGTTGCATGTCAGAGCGGACGCGAAAATGATGCAGAAATCAAGGCACTTGTTGAAGTATTGAAATCTGATGCAGTGAAACAGTACATTACTGAAACATGGTCTGATGGATCAGTCATTCCGGCTGAATAAAAACATGAAGAAGGAACTTGCATTCCTTCTTTTCTTTTGACAGAAAAGGATAGAAGCAGCATTTTGTCTGAGTACATTTGCATTTTATGTCAGAGTCTGTTATAATATCGCCATTACTTGAAAGGATGTGTTGTCTCTTGTCAGAGTCGCCGCTGCCCAGTAGGGGCTTGATTGTTCGACAGAACTCTTTATTTTTAATGGAATTCCGCTGTACTGGTCGGAAATTGCTTTTCTATCGCCGTGCGTGAGAAAGCAGACTGCAGTGAATTGTATTAGAGATAAAGGAGAGAGAAACATATGAATGATTCAAATACAACGATAATATTTGCGTTAGTACTGCTGGTCGGCTGTTCAGCGTTTTTTAGTGCGACTGAAACTGCTTATTCCAGTGTAAATAAAATTCGTCTGAAAAATATGGCGAATGATGGTGATAAAAAGGCGAAGAAGGCTTTGGATATGGCAGAAGACTATGATCGCTTGCTGACAACAATTCTGGTTGGAAACAATCTTGTTAATATCATGGCTACTGCATTGGCAACTGTTTTGTTTACTAATCTTTATAAAGAGTATGGGGCGACAGTTTCAACTGTTGTCATGACTATTGTTGTTTTGATTTTTGGTGAAGTAACACCGAAAAGCATTGCAAAAGAAACTCCTGAAAAATTCGCAATGGCAGTTTCAGGCATCATGAAAGTTCTTGTGTTCCTTTTGATGCCAATCAATTTTCTGTTCACTCTATGGAAAAAACTGATTTCTTCTGTGTTCCATCTTGAAAATGAAGAAGGAATGACACAGGAAGAACTCATTACAATTGTTGAAGAAGCTCAGAAAGATGGAGATCTTGAAGAACATGAATCTGATTTGATCACTGCAGCAATTGAATTCAATGATTTGGAAGTCAATGAAATTCTGACTCCTCGAGTGGATGTTGTTGCGTTGGATATTGAATGTACAATGGATGAAATGGAAGAAGCGTTCCGTACGAACAGTTTTTCGCGTTTTCCTATTTATGAAGATACGATTGACAACGTGATCGGCATTCTTCACGAAAAGGATTTCTATTATGCATATTACAATGATGCAGAAAATGTTAAAGGTATTTTAAAGCCAATTCAGTACACAAGCTCACATGTGAAGATTTCTGAACTGCTTAGACAGCTTCAAAGCTCTAAAACGCATATGGCTGTTGTACTTGATGAATATGGTGGTACAGCAGGAATCATAACGATGGAAGATATCCTTGAAGAGCTGGTTGGTGAAATCTATGATGAACATGATGAAATCAGAGAATACTGGCATCAGGTGGATGAAAAGACATATCTTGTTGAAGGTGACTGCGATTTAGGAGAAATGTTTGAGCTGTTTGATATGGAAGATATCGATGATGAATATGATGTCAATACAGTTAGTGGCTGGGCGATTCAAAATATGAATCGAATTCCTAGAGAGGGCGATGTTTTTGTTGCAAACAATCTTTTTGTTACGATCATGGATGCAGATGAAAAACTTGTAAAAAACATCAAAGTTCAGCTTTTGAAAAAAGAAGAAGAAAACGAAGACGATTAATTTTGATCCTTAGGACAACTAAGGATCTTTTCTTTAAACATAAATTCCCTGCAGAAACCTGCAGGGAATGATTACTCTTTAATGACTGGGTTTGTGATCCAGTCTCTTTTTCTGAAGTAGTCTGTTTTATAGACCATAAGTGAGATATTGAATGCGTTGGAAACGCGTTTGTTTTGACTGTCAATCCAGTTTTGAGGTGCAGGGTTAGAATCATCAAAATTGTTGAAAATGCCCTCAGAGGCTTTAAACCAGCCGTATGTGCTAATCCAGTCGCCATTCGTGAAAATCACAGTGTTTTCATCGTTTGAAAAGATGTCTTTTCCTACATATAGTCTTGGGTCGTAATTGAGATTAAATAAATTTGCGACTGTCGGTACTAAATCAAAAGTGCTGGCTACTGTATCAATGTCTTTTGATTCAGATGCTGCATTGTAGATGATCAGCGGTGTTTTGTCTTCGTTAAGAGCGTAAGAACGATCAAATTGAGAAGTGTATTCTGTCAGCGTTTCTAAAGAAGTTTTTAATGGATGATGATCGGCAAACATGACGATGACCGTATCATTCAGCTTTTCTGCTTTTTCCAGTTCTGTTAACAGCGTGTTTAGCCCTTTATCGAGTTCCATGCATTTAGAAAGATAACGTTTGATAGCTGTGCTGTATTCAGGATGAACTTCATCAATTTCTTTTCTGTAGCGGTTTCCAAGTGTACTGTCCATATCATATGGGAAGTGCATGCTGGAAGTGACAATGAGGCTCATGAATTTGTCTTTGTCAATGAAGTGAGGCAGAGCTTCTTTCATCAGTTCATCATCGCTTTGCCATCCCTGAATTATTTTGAAGTTCATCTGCTCAATGTTCCAGTAATCTTCAACTCCCATATTTTGATAAAGCTCTCTGCGGTCATAGAATTCATCTTCCCAGTTGTGATAAGCTGAAACATAATAGTCTTTATTTTTGAAAAGAGTTAAAATCGAATGGTAAAAAGCGTTTTTAGAATAGCTGTTGGGTGTGCAGACAGCACTGGATGGAACCAGTGATGTGAGCGAGATGAATTCAGATTCACCTGTTGTACAGCTGTATTTTGGGGTGTAGTAATTGTTGAAATCCCATCCTTCACTTTGCATTTTATAGAGTGTTGGAGTGAGCACTGGGTCAATCGCAATATAGTCAAAAGCTTCAATCATGATGTAAATCAAGTTTTTACCTTCAAAATAGCCGGTCATTTCATTTTTGTCTGAAATCTTTTGATTCATAAAGTATTCATCCAGTTGTCGAATAGTTTCATTTTCTTCAGTTTTCATTGCATTGATCCATGATGTATCATCGATGTTTCTAGTGTAGTCAACTTCTGGAATTTCAGGCTCAAGAGGTTCTGGAGTTTCATCAGGCGTGATGATTTCAATGACAGGGACATCCTCTTCTGGTGGAAAGGCAAGTGTTAAAAGATCTCTTAAAACAAAGCGCTGTGTTCCAAATTCTCTAAGCGCAGTTTCAATGAAGGTAGGGTTTTTGTAGATATTCATCAGATTCATTCCTGTTTGAGGTGCCATTTGAATCGTTGTGATGGCTCCGAAATATGTAATCAAAGAAACAAGCACAGTGATGAGCGTTATTTTCCAGTTGAATATCAGTTTCGTTTTTTGTCTAAAATGAAAAATAGCATAGGCCACAGGGAAAATGAATGTCAGATAATAAGTAGGTTTTAAGAAACGAATGAATTCAATTACATATTCTGTGATTTTTCCTGCCTGACCTGCAGTTTTAAACGAAACGTAATTCCCTAAAAAAGTAATAAACCCCATCTGTGCAGTTGCATAGATGGCAAACAGAAATGGAATCAGAACAAGTATAAATTGCATGATACGAGTGTATTTCAGCTGAGCTAAAGAAATCAGTATCGCTGAAAATGAAATTTCAAATAAAAGTATGCGGACTATTGTCAGTGCTGAGGGCAAAGCAGCTTGATGAAAATAAAAAACAGCTTCAATGCCTAAAAAGGCACAAACAAGTGCAATTAGTTGAAATAAAATTGATTTAATTTGAGTTTTCATAGTCATTTTTTCCTAATCTTTTGTGATAGCATTATGATATGCTTTTTTAAAGAAAATGTAAACTTTTAAACTCATTCAAAATAGTGTAAAATAAGGTCGGTGATATCATGCAGCAGTATTTTGTAAAAACAGTTCTTGAAATCAATCAGATTGTAGCTTTGGATGAGCAGCAGTCTTTTCATATTGGAAAAGTCATGCGTATGAAGGCATCTGACACAATCGTTTTGGTGGATGATGCAAAACAGGCTTATGAGGCTGAAATCGTGGAAACTGGGTTAAAATGTACAGTAAAAGTGCTTTCTCATCTAGAAAGAAACAATGAAATGAAGGCTCAGGTTACAGTTGTGATGGCCTTGATTAAAAAAGATAAATGGGATTTCTTTTTGATGAAGGCAACAGAACTTGGGGCAGCACGCATTGTTCCTTTTAAGGCAAAAAGAAGTGTTGTTAAAAGCGATGATGAGAAACTGGATAAAAAGAAACAGCGCTGGATGCGAATCATTGAAGAAGCTGCTGAACAGTCACGCAGACAGTGTGTGCCTGAATTGACAGATCCAATGACGCTTAAACAGCTGAAAAACGTCATGAGTGATGTCAATCTGATTGCCTATGAAAAAGAGTCAGGGTCAGGAAAACTGTTCAGAGACTGCCTGAAATCCAATCAGAGTGTGACTGTTGTCATTGGGCCAGAAGGCGGATTTGAATCGTTTGAAGTAGAAGAATTGATTCAGATGGGATTTGAATGTGTATCACTGGGAAAAAGAATACTTCGTGCTGAGACAGCAGCGTGCTATGCACTTGCCGCCATCGATGCACTTGTGGAATAGAGGAGGAGTATCATGGCAACTTATGCTATGTGTACATTAGGCTGCAAGGTCAATACGTTTGAAGCGCAGGCCGTTTCATCAGCGTTGAAATCTAAAGGTCTTGTAGAGGTGGATTTTAAGGAAAAGGCAGATGTGTACTGCATTTTTACTTGTGCTGTGACCAATACGGCAGAATCAAAGAGCCGTAAAATGATACATCAGGCACTTAGAAGAAACCCTGATGCGTTGATGTGTGTGGTAGGATGTCTTGTTCAGATTCATCCTAATGACATGAAAGATGCAGATCGTATTGATTTGTTGGTAGGATCATCTGGAAAAGAATTGATTGCTGATCGCATTATGGAACTTTTGGTGAACAGAAGAAAGATTCATGAATTGAATGATGTGCGAAAACATGCAGAATTTGAAGGATTGTTTACTGAGCAGTTTTCTCATCAGACACGTGCGTATCTGAAGATTCAGGATGGCTGCAATCAGTTCTGCAGTTATTGTGTCATTCCTTACGCAAGAGGCAAAGAAAGATCGCTTGAACCTTCAAAAGCAGTTGAACAGGCTCAGAAGCTATCTGAACATCATCGTGAAATTGTGCTGGCTGGTATCCATACTGGCCGCTATGGACGTGAGTTTGATAAACCGCTTCATGAATTGATGAATGAATTGCTTGAAAACTGTCCAAAATTGGAACGCTTGAGAATTTCATCCATAGAGATTTCAGAAATCACGGATGAATTCTTGGTTCTGATGGTAAAAGACAAAAGAATTGCCCGACACCTGCACATTCCAGTTCAGTCAGGTTCTGATACAGTGCTGAAGCGAATGAATCGTCCTTACAGCAAAATAGAGTTTTTAAAA
Organism: Erysipelotrichaceae bacterium; assembly: GCA_017397025.1. Classification (GTDB taxonomy): domain Bacteria; phylum Bacillota_I; class Bacilli_A; order Erysipelotrichales; family Erysipelotrichaceae; genus RGIG1896. Next base: position 7,801 of record JAFQKG010000062.1, read on the forward strand.
CGTATTGATGAAATCCGTGCAAGAATTCCAGATATTTCTATCAGTACAGATCTGATTGTTGGTTTTCAAAGTGAGAGCGATGATGAATTTATAGAAACGATGGACTTTTTAAATCAGGCTCGTTTTTCCTTTGTTCATTGTTTCCCATTTTCTATGAAAAATGGAACAGCAGCACAGCGCATTGGAAAAGCTGTATCTGAAACAGTGAAAAAACAAAGGGCGCAGGAAGTTGCGGAATGGTCCGAAGCTTCCAAAAAAAGCTATGAACTTTCCTTTTTAGGAAAAGAAGTAGATGTTCTGATTGAAAAATGTGATGAAACAGGGGGAGTTGGACATTCCAGTGAATATGTTTTTGTCAAAGTTCATGGAGATGTTCAGAAAAACACGGTTGTTCGAGTTGTTTGTACACATGTTGAACAGGGTGTTATGAATGGAAAGAGGGTTTAGAAATGAAACTGAATCAATTGATTGATGGAGCTCCGGAGATTGAAATTGAGCAGCTGGCCACCGACAGTCGTAAAAAATGCAGAAATTCATTGTTTTTCTGCATCAAAGGATTGATGCATGATGGCCATCGCTTTGCAACCATGGCTATCAACAATGGTGCTATTGCGATTGTCCACAGTGATGAACTTTCATCCTATAATCCAAATGTCACTTACATCAAAGTTAAAAATACTGTGAAAGCACTCAATACGATTGCTTCACGCTTTTATGGTGCTCCAAGTGAATCGTTGACTATGTATGGTGTTACTGGCACCAATGGGAAAAGTTCTATTTCTAAGATGATTCGTGATCTGGTTTCAACAGTTCAGCCATGCGGCTACATTGGAACGATTGCGATTGAATTTGGAGATGTCAAGCTGCCGCCGCTTTTGACAACACCTGAAGTCATCGATATTCAACGCATTCTTTTCGAAATGAAAGAAGCAGGCATGAAAGCGTGTGCTCTTGAAGTTTCCAGCATCGGTCTTGAGCAGCACCGTGTGGATGCAGTGGATTTTGATGTGGCTATTTTTACGAATTTTACTCATGATCATTTGGATTATCATGGGACAATGGAAAACTATTTTGAAGCCAAAAAAATCTTATTTGATAATTTGAATGAATCTCAGGTTGCCATTTATAATGTGGATGATCCGCGAGGAAAAGATATTGCCAAAGACTGCAAAGCACACTGCTTTAGTTATGGCGTCATGAATGATGCTGACTATCGTGCTAAAAATATTCAGATTATGGCCGACCGTACTATCTTTACTCTTGAAGTCAATCACAGAGATTATCGTGTTGAAACTAATCTGATTGCGATGTTCAATATTTATAATCTTCTGGCTGCGATTGCTGCTCTTCATCAGACAGGACATGCTTTAGAGGATATCATTGCTGCAATTCCATCCATGGGGCAGATTGATGGTCGAATGGAAAAAGTGGAAGAAGGACAGCCGTTCAATATACTGGTAGACTTTGCCCACACTCCAGACGGACTGAAACAGATTTTTGAATTTGCGGCTAAGATTACTCCAGTTGATCGTCGCATTATTTCAGTTTTTGGCTCTGCAGGAAAACGTGATACAAAAAAACGTCCTATTTTTGGTCAGCTGGCAGATCGCTATTGTGACATGATCATTCTGACTGAAGATGATCCTAGAGGAGAAAGCCCAATCGAAATTGCTCAGGACATTGCAGCAGGTATACAGAAAACCAATTACATCATCATTGAAAGCCGTTATGATGCCATTCGTCAGGCTATTGAAATGGCCAATGTTCAGGATACGATTCTGATTCTTGGAAAAGGGGATGAAGAGTTCATTTATTCTGAATATGGCAGAGAACCTTGGCTGGGGGATCAGAATGCAGCAAAGGAAATTCTGCACAAATACTATTTCGACAATGACGAAGAAACAGTTTATTAGTGCACTTTGTATAGAAAAAACAGGATAAAATTGAAAAAAACATTGCATTTTAAAATGTTGTCCGCTATAATATACACGGTTGCATCAGAAGGGAGGGTTAGTATGCCTAGAGTCGTATTAAAAGAGAACGAAGTTTTGGATGATGCACTGCGTCGTTTCAAACGTCAGGTCTCCCGCAATGGAACCCTTGCTGAAGCTCGTAAGAGAGAATTCTACGTAAAGCCTGGTGTAAAGCGCAAGCTGAAATCAGAAGCTGCTCGTAAAGCACGTCGTTCAAAATAAGAAGCTTAGGCTTCTTTTTTTTTATATTCTGCATAGGTTATATAGAAGGATGTGATTTCATGATACTATTGGAAACCAATAGGGTGACTATTGAAGATTTGGAACAGATTCTCGTCATTGAACCTCAGCGTGTACGCTGCCTTTTGAAACAATCTGTGCTGGAATTGAAAGGAAATCACTTTCATGTTGTTTCACTTTCAGATCATGAATTGATTGTTCAGGGAAAATGCAGAAGTGTTGAACTCAATGAAAGATAGATCCCGCTTTTTATTTGGTATGTGCCGGTTTGTTGTGAAGGAATCTATGGAATCATTAATGAATCGTGCATGTCGAGCCAGAATAGAACTGTATCAGATTTATACATCGAAAGATTCACTTTCTTTTTATTGCACACCTGATCAAAAGAAAAAAGTGAAAACAGTTTTTCCTGATGCTGTTGAAATGGAAACAACAGGTGTTCTAGGCTTTTTGCTAAAGGAGCTGAAGCGTCCTTTTCACTGGGTTTTGCTGCTGTGGATCATTCTGTTTTATCTGTTTTTGAATCATACTTTGTTTGAAATACAGTTTCAATCGACCAGTCAAAATCTTCAATATCGAATAGAGGAGTATCTTAGAAACAACGGTATTACACCCGGAGTGCTGATACAAACGTCTGATTTTGACCAGCTTTTGAAAGAAGAATTAAAGAGAGAATTTGTACATGATATTTCATGGATTGAAGTGAAGCGGTCAGGATCTCGTTTGAAAATCAGCTTTAATCACAAAGAAACTGCTGAGTTTAAATCATTTCAAACAAAACCTTTGGTGTCTGATAAACATGCTATGGTCATTCGCTTTGAACTTCTTCATGGTGTTAAAAAAGTACAATACTATCAGATTGTTCAGCCTGGAGATGTACTGGTCGAATCTTATTTGCTGGACTCTTCAGGAAAACTTCAGAATCTTTTTGTGAGCGGGAAAGTCTATGGAATGACTTGGTACACCATCAGCAGTGAATTGAATCATTCTACATTGGAAGTTTTGGATTTTCTTCGTCTTCTTTATGAATGCAGAAAACAGATTGAAAAGGAAATTGATGAAGATGAACAGATTCTGAAAGAAAACATTTTACAAGTGACTTCCAGTGAGGGTAAAATAAAAATGGACATTCATTATACTTGTCTGGAAGAAATTACGAGGAAGTAGAAAGAAGGAACATCTTTGAAGAATAAACAAACACTCATTATCGAAGATCTGGATGATGTTATGGCAATGGAACTGATTGGTTTTCAGGACAAGAACCTGAAGCTGATGGAAGAACTGTTTGGCTGTTCGATTGTGTATCGTGATTCATCCTTCATCATGATGGAAGCTGATGATCAACAGAAAGCTGTACTTGAAAAACTGATTGGCGCATTGATTCACTGTCTTGAAAAGAAAATACGCATTTCTCAGCGTGATATCATTTATGCTTATCGAAGAATCATGCAGGGCAAAGAAGTACATCTGGATACACTGATGATGCGTGTGATTGGAAAAACGATCAGTGGAAAACCGATTGCACCTAAAACTATGGGGCAGATGGAATTTGTTAAAGCCATGGAAAAGAAGGACATTGTTTTTGCGATTGGTCCTGCTGGTACTGGAAAAACATATCTGGCAGTGGTCTATGCTGTAGAGTTGTTGAAAAAGGGCATCATCAAAAAAATTGTGCTGACACGCCCTGCAGTCGAAGCAGGGGAGAATCTTGGTTTTCTGCCTGGAGATCTAAAGGAGAAAGTGGATCCATATCTAATCCCTCTGTATGATGCACTCTATGAACTTCTGTCGAAAGAAACCTGTGAGAAATACATGGAAAAAGGCACGATTGAAATCGCACCTTTGGCTTATATGAGAGGAAGAACTCTGGAAGATGCTTTTGTGATTCTTGATGAAGCGCAAAACACAACGCCGATGCAGATGAAGATGTTTCTGACTCGTCTAGGCTTCAATTCAAAAATGGTCATTACAGGAGATATCACTCAAGTAGATTTGATCAGAGGCAAGCGCAGCGGTCTTTTAGATGTGCAGAAGATTCTTTCGGGCATTCAGGAAATTGCTTTCTGCTTGCTGAGCAGTGATGATGTTATTCGTCATCCTTTGGTACAGAAAATCATTGAACGCTACGAAGAAATGGAATAGAAAAAAGAACATCAGTTAAGATGTTCTTTTTTTAGTTCGATGTGTGAAGGAACTTCAAGTGCACTTCTTGCGATGTTGATTGTGTGGTCACCCATTCTTTCGAGTGTACCGAGAATATCGCAATAGACTGAACCTGCAACTGTACTTGTGCATTCTTTGTCACGAACACGCTTGAAGTGAAACTGACGGAAGTCATATTCCATGGCATCCAGTTTTTCTTCATTATCTCTTAACATGATGTAGGCATTTTCGCTTTCATCAACAAAAGTCATGATGCTCAAATGAATCATATCCAAAAGTTTATCAGACATTAAAGAAATTTCTTCCTTTGCGATATCAGAGAATGTTTCTTTGGCTTCAAAGACCATTTCGAAGAATTCAGCTAAATTAGTGCTTAAATCACCAATTCGCTCTAGGTTTTTGACAATCTGAAGATTTGCGGTGTATTGTTTCATTTCTGAATCACTGAGTTCCTGTTTTGAAATTTCAATCAGATAGTTGGTAATCTTAGTATCCAAATCGTTGATCACCTGTTCTGCCTGAGTGACATTTTCTTTGCTGGTATCTGACTGGTCAAATAAGTAATTTCTTGCATCATTGCATTGCTTGATGACAACATGGCTCATTTCAATGGTCAAGTTCTTTGCAACAGTAAGAGCACTGGAAGGCAGCTGATAGATGAGTGCAGTATCCAAAGAATCGGTCTTGATTTCCAGCTGTTCTCCTTCTTCACCTTTGATTACAAGTGAGACAAATTTGCACATTGATTTTGTGAAAGGGAAGAAGACACAAGTAGCTCCGACGTTGAAGATGATGTGAGCTACGGCAATTTGCATCATTGGAGGGATACCAAACTGCTGATTTAAGAAAAGAATAAAATTCGTATAAGGAACTAATAGAATCATTCCAATCGTTGTACCGATAATGTTGAAAACAGTATGAAGCAGTGCAGTTCGTTTAGCCGCGGTTGTTCCGCCAAGAGCTGCAAAGGCACCTGTGATTGTTGTACCAATATTTGAACCAAATACAAATGGTAGAGCTGCAATGAGGGTCATGCCTCCAGATTCATAGATTTTCTGAATGACACCAATAGTTGCTGCAGAACCTTGAATCAGTGCAGTTAAAAGTGTACCTGCCATCAAAGATAAAAATGAATTGTTGGACATAGCTTCTGCAAAGGCAATGAATTCTGGTACATCCTTGAGCATTTTTAATGAATCACCCATGATTTGCAAACCATAAAAGAGTGCGCCAAATCCAATCAGAACTTCACCGATGTGGCGAGAATGCTTTTTGTTGGCAAAAGAGAGAATTGTTCCTCCAAGGAAAACAAAGTAGAGAGAGTAGCGTTCAATTTTTAATCCAATCAAAAATGCGGTAATGGTTGTCCCGATGTTAGCCCCGATGACAACACCTGCTGCCTGTTCCAGCTTCATCAGACCTGCTCGTACTAACCCAATCGTAATAGCGGTAGTTGCAGATGAAGATTGAATTAAAACGGTAATCACAATCCCAATGATCAAAGCCATCCAGGTTTTGGAAGTGTATTTGTTGATGTAATCACGAAGTTTGTCGCCTGCCAGACTTTTCAAACCATCTCCGACAAATTTGATACCGAACATGAATAGTCCAAATCCCCCAAGGACCATATTCCATTGAAGATCTCCAAATGTAGGAGCAGTCGTTAATATGTACATAATTTCACCCCATTTTCATTATTTTATCAGTAAGTTAAGTTTTGGTAAAGAATTTGTAAAAAAATGTCATGAAAAAATAAGAAGAATCATGATGACAACTGATGGAAATTTTCCCGAAAAATCTGATTTTGTTGTATAATAATAAAGGTGATTAATATGAATTGTACAGTTAGAAACAGAACTCGTGACAGGCAGTGGAGGCAGTATGCTGAATTGTTTGAAAAAATCATGGAAGAAACGTTAACAACACTTGAAAAGACGGAAGAGTATGCAATTTCTGTCATTCTGGTCAAAAAACGCAAAATTCATGAAATCAACCGAGATTATCGAGGAATTGATCGTCCTACTGATGTGATTACCTTTGCAGCGATGGAAGGAGAAGTCTTTGGGATGGAAGAAGAAATCGAACTGGGAGATATTTTTATCAATGTGGACGCAGTTGTTGAACAGGCAAAGGAATATGGACATTCTGAAAAACGTGAAATCGGTTTTCTGTTTGTGCATGGTCTTCTGCACTGCTTTGGCTATGACCACATGAATCCTTTAGAGGAGAAGGAAATGACGGATCTTCAGAAACAGATTCTGGATCCTATTGTTTCTAGAAATGAAGCATGAAAAAATTCAAGGATGCTTTTTGCGGATTGAAGTTTTCTTGGACACACCGAAGCATTGTCATCCAGTTTCTGCTGGCAGGGTGCATTTTTGCAGCAGGGCTACTTCTGAAATTTACTCCAGGAGAATGGCTTGCGGTAACGGCAATGTGTGCTTTAGTGATTGCATCAGAAATCTTCAATACCTGCATCGAAATGATCTGTGACAAAATCTGCCCGGATTATGATGAAACGATTGGGAAAATCAAAGATCTTTCAGCAGCAGGTGTGCTTGTTTGTGCACTGTTTGCTTTGCTGAGTGCACTCATTATTGTATTGTTTTAAGGAGAAGAAGTATGACACAGGAAGAAATTTTGAAACACGCCTTCAAGGCTATGGACAATGCCTATGCCCCATATTCCAACTATCATGTAGGTGCCTGCGTTGCCTGCAAGGATGGCAGCTATTTCTATGGTGCCAATATTGAAAACGCCTCTTATGGTGCAACCAACTGCGGTGAAAGAAGTGCAGTATTTGCAGCATATTCCAATGGATATCGCAAAGATGATATTGAAGCTCTGGCCATTGTGACAGATGGAGGCAGAGTTGGTGCGCCATGCGGTGTATGCCGTCAGGTTCTTTCAGAACTCTTGAATCAGGATACGCCCATCATTTTGTCCAATGGGCAGGAAGTGATTGTCAAAACGATTGCTGAACTTTTGCCTATGCAGTTCAATGCAGAGGATCTTGCTTAATGAAAAGCGGATTTGTTGCATTGATTGGGCGCCCCAATGCTGGGAAAAGCACTTTATTGAATGCACTTTTAAATCAGAAGATTGCGATCATCTCACCTAAGCCTCAGACCACCAGAAATGCCATTCGCGGTATTCGTACAGATGAAGATTCACAGATTGTCTTTGTGGACACACCTGGTATTCATAAGCCTCATCATGCGTTGGGAGCAAACATGAACAAGGAAGCTCTGGCTAATGCAGGCGGTGTTGATGTAGTGTACTATCTGGTGGATGCTTCTGTTCCATTTGGAAGCGGAGATGAATACGTGCTGAATGCGCTGAAGCAAAATCGTCTTCCAGTGTTTCTTTTGCTTAACAAAATTGATTTATTAAACAAAGATGAATTGATGGAACTTTTGATTGCCTGGTCAAAGCGTTATGATTTCAAGGAGATTTTTCCTGTTTCCGCTAAAGAAGAAGACAATTTGGATGCTTTATTGAAAGTGACCAAAAATTATCTTGAAGATGGTATTCAGTATTATCCATCTGATCAGGTGTGTGATTATCCCGAACAGTTCATCATGGCTGAAATCATTCGTGAAAAGGTACTTTTAAACACTGAAGAGGAAGTGCCTCATTCTGTTGCGGTGGTAATTGAAAGAATTCGCAGAAAAAGAGATGCATTGATCATCAATGCGATGATTCTGGTTGAGCGTGATTCACAAAAGGGAATTATCATTGGCAAGCAGGGTCAGATGATTCGAAGAATCGGAATGGAAGCACGAAAGGAACTGGAAGAAATACTGGGAAGCCGTCTTTTCCTTGAACTGTTTGTCCGCGTTGAAAAAGACTGGCGCAACAAAGAAAACAAGCTAAGACAGCTTGGATATATCCAGATGGAGGATGAAGAATGAATGATGTGACTGAAGGCATTGTGCTTTCAAACATGGAGTACCGTGAAAAAGATGCTTTGGTCAGTGTGCTGACGAAGGATTTTGGACGCATTGCTTTTGTTGCAAAAGGTGTCCTATCCATTCAGTCCAAAAATGCACCTGGCTGCACTCCATACACCACATCTGAATTTAGTTTTGACTACAAGGAAGGCAAAACTGTTTTTCCTTTGAAAACTGCAAAAATGAACAACAGCCGGCGAGCTCTGAGGGAAGATCTTGATCTTTTGAGTTTTGCCGGCCTGCTTTGTGAATTGAGCGAAAAAGTGAGCGAACAGGGAATAAAAGAAATAGAGCTGTATGAAGCTCTAGATAATGCTTTGAACTTTCTAAAGCAGGACAGATACCTTTCTTGCTGTTTGTTTCTTGCTTGGCTGCAGCGTTTTGTTGGAGTTGAGCCGGTTGTAGATCAATGTGTAATTTGCGGCAAAACAACAGTTTCTTCAATCTCTATCAAAGAAGGAGGATTTGTTTGTTCTGGTTGTCAGCATCATGCTGCATCTAAGAACTGTACATTAGATGATTTGATTCATTTTAGAGTTGCTTCCAAAGCAGGTTTTGAACATTTCGATATATTGCAAAAGAAGTATGTTTTTTCTTTCAATGATGTACGAATTATGATGGATTTTTTACTTCATCACACAGGTATGCGACTTCATTCCTGGACTTTGATTCACTCTTTGATGGATTGACTTCAGCCTTTAAAAGAGTGTATAATAGTAAACTGTAAAAAAGTAAATAAAGGAGTATATTATGGCTGTAAAAGAGTTTGATACGATTGTCGCTCATGCGAAAACTTCAGGCTTTGTCTTCCAGGGTTCCGAAATTTATGGAGGGCTCAGCAACACTTGGGATTTTGGTCCTTTAGGTGTAGAATTAAAAAACAATATTAAGAATGCCTGGTGGAAAAAATTCATTCAGTGCAATCCTTACAATACTGGGATTCAGGCTGCGATTCTGATGAATCCAAAAGTATGGGAAGCTTCAGGTCATCTGAAGACATTCAACGATCCGCTGATGGACTGCAAGCAGTGCAAGACTCGTCATCGTGCTGATCACCTGATTGAAGATCATTCCAAGGGTACTGTCAATCCAGGAGGATGGAGCAATGAAGAACTGATGAACTACATCAAGGATAATCACATTGCATGTCCTAACTGCGGTGCTCATGATTTCACTGATATCCGCCAGTTCAATCTCATGTTCAAAACATTCCAGGGAATTGTTGAAGACAGCAAGAACACGATTTATCTGCGCCCAGAAACAGCTCAGGGAATGTTTGTCAACTTCAAGAATGTACAGCGTACAACAAGAAAGAAACTGCCATTTGGTATCGGTCAGGTTGGTAAGAGTTTCCGTAATGAAATCACACCTGGAAACTTCATTTTCCGTACTCGTGAGTTTGAGCAGATGGAACTTGAATTTTTCTGTCATCCTGGAGAAGATTTGAAGTGGTATGCTTACTGGCAGAAATTCTGCTGGAACTGGCTGCTTTCACTTGGACTTTCTGAAGAAAATCTTCGCATGAGAGAACACTCTCAGGAAGAGCTGAGCTTCTATTCCAAGGGAACAAGCGACATTGAATACCTGTATCCATTTGGATGGGGAGAACTGTGGGGAATTGCAGACCGTACTGATTATGATTTGAAACAGCACATGGAACATGCAAAAACTTCATTGGAATATCTGGATCCTCAGACTAATGAAAAGTTTGTGCCATACTGCGTTGAACCAGCAGTTGGTGTTGAACGTTTAGCTCTGGCTTATCTGTGTGAAGCATATGAAGAAGAACAGCTGGAAAATGACACACGCATTGTGATGCATTTCCATCCAGCTCTTGCACCAATCAAAGCTTGTATCATGCCACTTTCCAAGAAGCTGTCTGACAAAGCCAATGAAGTGTATATGCAGCTTTTGGAAGACTACAATGTTGAATACGATGAAGCAGGATCTATCGGAAAACGCTATCGTCGTCAGGATGCAATTGGTACACCATTCTGCATTACAGTAGACTTTGATACTGAAAACGATGGCTGTGTAACAGTTCGTCATCGTGATTCTATGGAACAGGAAAGAGTTCGCATTGAAGATTTGAATGAATTGATTCATAGAAGTCTTAAGTTTTAAAAAGGAGTGAGGAACATGCCGCGCATCAGCGAAGAAACGATCAATGACATTCGCAGAAACGCTGATCTTGTGGATGTTGTTTCACACTACATTCCAGTACAAAGAAAGGGCAGAGCTGTCAAAGCTGTCTGCCCGTTTCATGATGATCATGATCCATCTTTATCGATTGCTGAAGACAAGCAGATTTATAAATGTTTTGTCTGTGGCAATGGTGGAAATGTGTTTACCTTTGTACAGAATTACGAAAAAATCGGATTTATTGAAAGCGTAATTAAGGTAGCTGAGCTTTCCAATTATCCTTTGGATCTTCCAAAAGAGAGTTTTGTACCGAAAGTAGACAGTCGAAAGAGCTCACTCTACAAAGTAATGAATGAGGCTATTTCATTTATGAAATTTCAACTGAACAGTGTTTCTGCCAAACAGTATGCAGAATATCTGAATCAGCGTGGAATGAGCAGAGAGCTGATTGAACGTTTTGATGTAGGGTTCAATGGTCCAGATGATCAGCTGCGTGCATTTTTGAAGGCAAAGGGCTATGAGGACTCTTTGATGCTGGCTTGCAATCTGGTTCAGCTGACACAAAGTGGAGTTCGTGATGTCTTTTATCAGCGTATTACCTTTCCAATTCATGATTCACTAGGCAACCCAATTGGATTTACAGCTCGCACATTAAACAAAGATGCACCTAAGTACATCAACACCAATGAAACAGAAATCTATGTCAAAGGACATGTGCTCTACAATTATCATCGTGCCAAACAGCCTGCTCGTACTGCAGGCAAGGTGATTGTAACAGAAGGGGTTATGGATGTCATTGCGTTTGCTAAAGCAGGAATAGACAATGTCACTGCAACACTTGGAACTGCCTGTACTAAGGAACAGATTCGTTTGATGATGCAATGCTCTAAAACCATCTGCTTCTGTTATGATGGAGATAAAGCCGGTCAGAATGCAACGGTAAAAGCTGCAAAACTGGCGGCATCCATGGGTGCACATGTTGAGATTGTACGCAATACAACTGGTCTTGATCCAGATGAACTGATCGAAAAAGATGGAAAAGAATCATTGCGTGCGCTGCTGAAATCAACCATGACACTGATGGAATTCATGTTTGAATGGCTGAAAAGCCAGTACAATCTGGAAAATTATAGCGAAAAGAAACAGTTTGCGTTAAGAATGAAAGAAGAAATTGAAGCCTGCCAGGATGATTTTGACCGTCAAAACTTCACGCATCAGCTTTCCTTATTGACAGGTTTTTCGCTTTCTCAATTGGAAGTGAACATCACTCGTCCTCAAAAGCAGGAGAGTGTCAAAATAAACCGACTACAAAAACGTTTAAGTATGCCAATGGATGGTAAGACTAAAGCAGAACGGCAAATCTTGTCTCAAATGCTTACGTCACGCCAGGCATGTGAAATCTTTAAATCGCGGCTTGGTTTTCTAATAAATGATGTGTCACAGAAATGTGCCATGATCATCATTGATGCATATCGTAAAAGTGATGTCTGTGATATAGCAGAGCTTTTGGATAGTGCAAAAGAAAATGAAGTCAAACAATTGTTGCTGGACATTTCCAGCGATGCAACTTTGATAAACAGCTTTGATGAAGAAGTGCTGACAGGAAGTATTAGGCGTTTGAAACGTGCCATGCAGGAAGAAAAACTGCAGCAGATCAACGCACAGTTAAGACAGATTAAAAATCCTGAAAGTATTCAAGCACTGCTTGATCAGAGAAATCAGCTGCAAATTGAATTAAGGGGGTACATTGATGAAGAACAGTGACAAAAAGAAAAATACAGTTGTCATGACACTGGATGAATGCAAAGAACAGTTCAGACAGACATTTGACAAAAACAAAGAACTTTACCAGAAAGATGTGATGGAAGCCATCAAGCATCTGGCAATGAGTGATGAAGAACTAGATGATCTGTTTGATTGGTTTTCATCCAACGATATTGTCATTTCTGATGATGCGGTCGATGTTCCTGAAAATCTAAATGATGTGGAGGAAATGGCAGCAGGAGATCTGGATGACATTGATTTCATGGACAGTGAAGATGTCGAAGAAATTCAGACAGTTGAACTGGAATCTTTGGAAAGTTATTCTTCCAATACCAGCCGCATCAATGACCCAGTGAAGATGTATTTGAAAGAAATTGGACGAGTTCCGCTTTTGAATCCAGAAGATGAACCTGAAATTGCCCGTCGCATTCAAGCAGGCGATGAAGAAGCAAAGCGCATTTTAATCAGCGCCAATCTTCGTCTGGTGGTCTCAATTGCGAAAAAATATGTTGGACGCGGCATGCTGTTTCTTGATTTGATTCAGGAAGGCAACATGGGCTTGGTCAAAGCCGTTGAAAAATTTGACTATACCAAGGGTTTTAAATTCTCAACTTATGCGACATGGTGGATTCGTCAGGCAATTACTCGTGCAATCGCTGATCAGGCACGTACTATTCGTATTCCTGTACATATGGTTGAAACCATCAACAAGCTGACTCGTATTCAGCGTCAGCTCGTTCAAGATCTTGGAAGAGAGCCGACTGCAGAAGAAATTGCTGCAAAAATGGAAAACATTACCCCTGAAAAGGTGCGTGAAATTCAGAAAATCGCTCTTGAACCTGTCTCTTTGGAAACTCCAATTGGTGAGGAAGATGACAGCCATCTGGGTGATTTCATTGAAGATGAAAATGCACTTTCACCAGACCAGTATGCCAACAATGAGCTGCTGAAGGATGAAATCAATATGGTGCTTCAAGGGCTAACTGAACGTGAAGAAAAAGTGCTTCGTCTTCGTTTTGGTTTGTATGATGGACGCACTCGAACACTGGAAGAAGTAGGAAAAGAGTTCAATGTTACTCGTGAGCGTATCCGTCAGATTGAAGCAAAAGCACTTCGCAAGCTGAAACATCCGACTCGTTCTAAACGCCTGCGTGATTTTGTGGATAAAAACTAATGATTTCTAAGCGATTGAAGACATTGAGTGATCTGGTACCTGAAGGTACTGTAGCTTGTGATATTGGAACAGACCATGCTTATCTTCCTTGTGAATTGATTAAACGAGGTATTTGTCAGAAAGTCTATGCTTGTGATATTGCGAAAGGACCACTCAAACAAGCTGAAAAGACAATTTCAGAAGCTGGATATAGTACTCAAATCAAAACAATTCTCTGTCCTGGCTTTTCAAAAGTCCCTGAGGATGCCAACTGCATGATTATTGCAGGCATGGGCTGGAAAACGATAGAGACAATTCTTGAGAATGATATGGCTCGTTTGAATCAGTTTGATGTCATCATTCTTCAGTCCAATCGTGATGTACATCTTCTTAGAGCGTGGATCAGTAGACATCATATGACAATCATTGATGAAAAGGTTGTCGAAGATGCCGGCAAGACTTATGAAATTGTTTGTATGACAACCCAAAAGCATCAAAACTATTCTGAATTTGAAATCAAGTATGGTCCTATTCTTCTAGAAAGAAGAGATCATGAATTTCTTGAGTACTTAGATCGCAGAATCTTAAAGAATGAACAGATTGCTTCAAAGGTGACTGATGAAACAAAAAAATCTCAGCTTTTAGCTGAGATTGAAGAAATGAAGCGAATTAGACAGCATTAGCTGTCTTTTTTGTTGAAGTATGAAACAATGTATCATAATACAGTAATGACTTTTTTTAGGAAATCAAATATAATAAATACATAAGTGTTTACTGGAGGATTAAACATGGATAATTTCAGCAATACAATCGTTGTTGTTTTTACTTTACTTGATGTTTGGTTTTTATGGCAGATTGCTATTCAATTAAAAGAAATTAGTATTTCAAGCCGATTTCTGGATTCATTAAAAGTCTGTGTACTAATAGTTTTTATCCTTTGTGCAGGTCTATTAATTGTTGATTTAGTAAATCAAAGAGCGAATTCATTGCTTCTGGTTATGACTTCCTTGATGCTTCTTGTCTTCTTTCAAAGAGATGGGATTGGAAAAAGAGGTTTTATTGCTAAAGGTGTTTTCGTTGCCTATGCCGACGTGAAACATATGTTTATTGAACGAGAAGAGAAGCTAGTCAAAGTATCCTTTACTTACAAAGAAACAGTTCGTAAAGATCGTAAAGAAGGAAGTTCTGTCTTGATGTTTGATGGAGAGAAGGAGAATGAAGTTCGTCAGCTTCTTGAACCTAAATTTACGAAAAAAGCAGTCAAGAGTAGAAGGAAGAAAGGAGAATGATGATGAATCATGAAGATAATCCATATACAAAGGAAGAAATGAGATCTATCTGGCTTCATCGTATTACGCTGTTCTGTGGAGCATTTTTGATTTTCAGTCAGTCAGCGATGGTTTCTTTAATCAGTATGTTTCCTCTTCCTGGATATCTGGTTTGTGTATTCTTGTCTGGCTTAATCAGCTATTTTATGTCTTTTACGCTTTTTGAATACTCGCGGTCCAAAGGTCCATGGGTTTACGGTATTGTTATTTTTGTGGCATTGTTAATGCTAATGCGTTACAGTGGATAATTTATGAATTTAAAAAAGATGCTGGAAAGTAATTTCAGCATCTTTTGGCATTTATGATTTGTTTTTACTTTTTAAAATAATCTTAGTTGATAAAAATGAAACTGTGATTGCAATTGCAGCAGTTATCAATGCAATCAATACATAGTGTAATGATCCATTGTTGTCAATAAAGAAGACAAAGGTAAGAAGACCAGGACATCCACCTTGGACGTATGCTCTAAGCCCAAACACTGCAGCAAACAATCCTGAAGTGATAGCTCCGATAGCAGTTCCTTTTAATGCATCAGGTCTGGCAATCAAAGCCCCATAGAAAGCAGGTTCTGTTACGCCGCACAAAGCTGTAACTGCAAAAGAATTGTATAGTCCTTTTTGTGATATATCTTTTTCTTCAGAAGCAACAGCCAACGTTGTTGCACCAATGCAGAGGTTTGAGACAAATCCCATGACAGCTGTAATAGGGTTGTATCCAACAGTTGTAATCAGTTGAATGCCTATTGGTGACAATGCTTTATCCAAGCCCAGCATGACCATATAAGGGTAAACAGCACATAAAGCAGGAATTGCAATGAAACCGATAGTGTTATATAGCCACAAAATACCATCAGCTACATAGACAGAAAGAGTGTTTCCAATAGGTCCTAATGCAATTAATGTTACAGGAGCAACAATAAGCATAGTTAGCAGTGGTTTAAGGAAAAACTTCAATATTTGCGGAATGACCTTTTCAAGGAGCTTATCCACATAATACATGAAGATTACTCCAAATATAACTGGCATAATGCTTGATCCATAATTGACTTGTGGAATAGGAATGCCAATAAAATCAGTAATTGCTCCGCTGGAAAATGAATCTCCAATCAGCAGGGCACCCAGCATCATCCCAAGAACTGGAGAAAGCTTGAACTGAATACATGCTGAATAACCAAGATAAACAGGAAGGAATGTGAATCCTGCTTCAAATAAGCCAACCATCAATCTTGCAGTACCACTGTCCATGGAGATGCCAAAGTAATTGATTAAGAGATTTCGAATAGCTAAGATTAATCCCCCTACAACAAGTGCTGGAATAATAGGGAAGAAGATTGGTGCAACAAAATTTCCAAATTGTTGGGCGTAATATTTTGCACCTTTTTTTGTTTGTTCCTGAGCTTCTTCCTGAATTGCTTTATCGTCTGCCATTTGTTAATTCTCCTCTCCAAGAATATGAGTCTGGATAAAACGACCTACGCCATCATTGTTGTAATCGTACTCGCTGATATAATCTGCAGCATTCATCGTACTTGTTCCTGCGTTCAGCATAGCTACACCCATTCCTGCTGTTTTAATCATTTCATCATCGTTCTGTGCATCTCCAAAAGCAGCTACACAGTCTAAGTCAATGTTATGTATTTTACAAAACGCTTTTAATGCAACTCCTTTGTTGATTCTTGGATCCTGGAATTCAACCATGATTGGCGCTGTTTTGAAGAATTGATAATGCTCGGAAGGATGATCAGCAGCAACTGTCATTGCATAATCTGCTTCTTCAATATCTTTGCATCTGAACAGAAGCTTGTTGTTGTCTTTTTCCCACATTTCTTCATCGCTTTGAGCAACGACCATTGGTTCCATGTTACGGATGGATGATGCATACATGCGTTCATCGTACCATCTGACTAGTGTTGAATCCCCACGATAGACATAACTGTTGATGCCGGTAGGGTTCATAAATTCAATAATTTCTTTGATGTATTCTTTCTTAAGCGGATAATATTCATGGTGCTTGTCATTGATGACATCCCACATCTGGCCGCCATTCATTCCGATGATTACGTCAAATTGAAAATCAAATCCCCAGCCTTTTGCACGAGAGGCAAGATGTTCTCCGCAAGGTCTTCCAGAAGCAATCCCTAACAGTACTCCCTGTTCGTGAAGTTTTTCAAATACTTTTTTTGTAATTGGCATCATTTTTTTGTCAACATTTACTAATGTTCCATCAATGTCACAAATGATCAATTTAATCTCTTTTTTCATTCTATTCTCCAATCTATGGGATTCCTGTTTGTGAAACGTTCAGTGAATCTTAAATTTCATCAAGTGGATACATTGGTCTCATAACCAGTTTGAATGGAATTTTCTTTGTGTTCTGAGGAGTAGCTCCATCAGTCAGCGACATTACATAGAATGCAGCTCCAGCCTTCAGTTCTGGGAAGATATAACCTTGTTTTACCACAACGACATCATATTCTTTCCAGTCATTGATACCTGCATGTTTGAACTGAAGGTCTCCGCGATATGAATTATGACTGTTAGATACAACCAAGTCTATATTTGTGCCGTTGATATGAACAGTTACGCATTTGCCTACAACTGTATACACATCATCGCGTCCAATTCCAATCGAGTTGACAACGTCACCTTTGTAAAGAACAGTTACATCAAGTTCAACAGGGGCGCTTAATTCGTTGTAATTGACACCTAAAGTAATATGAACAGTTTCGTTCAGTTCACTGTTAAATAGCTGTTCTGTTGTGCGTGGGTCGTTAATTGCAGCAAACAGGAAGCGCTTGTCTGATTTAGCTTCAAGAGCCTGTCTTAAAATTTGAGTATTCCATCCTTTAGCACCAGAAGTTGTATTGTCGCCTGAATCAGTGATAACGCATGGCTTGCCTTCAAATGCCAGGACATCTTTCATAGCCTGTTCTGGTTCAGCGGTATAGCCGGTGTAATGGAATTCATGTCGCTTGTCCCATACGTATTTAGCCAGTTCATCTGCTTTTTCTTCGCAGAACTGAGTATCTGCTTCTGTTTGAGGGACTACAACAATTGAACATCCTGCTTCAGGGCAGTCATGTCTGAGATATCCTACATGCCAAGAAGCACTGCGAACACGTGGATCCTTTTCCATTTCATCCATGAAAACATTGATGGAACGAACTGGTTCATCCTGAGAAACCGACTGTTCACCGCCTAGAATTAACGGGAGCTTTCTGTAGATTGAATGTACATTCTGTCTGTCTTTAATCAGATTGCAAAGTGTCTGAGCCATTCTTTCTTTTGTTTCCATTGCGTCAACGTGCGGGGAATGACGATAAGAACGGATACAGGTAATATTTTCTGTGTATTCTTTTGTCATGTTGCCATGAGGGTCACAGGCAACTGTAATTGGAAGATATGGACCTACGATTTCTCTGACCTTTTTGATGATGTGATGATCGCCTGATCCGATTCCGCCATCTACATAAGAAGCACCATGAAGCATGAGATAAATGCCATCCAGTTCATGCAGATGTTCTTTGACTGTGTCAAGCAGACAGGTTTCAATATAATCGAATGTGCGTTTTTTTACAACACCGGAAGCACCAGCACTTGCATAGATTGATGGAATAACTTCAATTCCTTCTTTTTCGAAAATGTGATTAACTGCCATTTTTTTGACGAGATCATCTCCAAAGGCAATGTCATAGCTGGTAATATCATTCTTTAAAGGAATGTTTTCGTTGGACTCAGTAACAAATGTACCAATAATAACTTTTTTCATTGTACAGTACCTCCATTTTCTATCTATAATTTAACACAGAGGAATAATACTTTGTTACAAGTTTTCACAATCAGTTGAAACAAATATGAAAAACAGTTACGATGATATCGATTTAATGAAGAGGGATTATTATGAATGTGATTTTAACACTGCTGGCTGGTGTTATTGGCTGGAGAATTGCTAAGACATTAAAGCTTCCAGCACCTGGAATGCTGGGTAGCATGATTTTTGTTGCATTGACGAATATCTTTTTCTCTTATGCTGAGTTTTCTATGCCGATTCGAATTTTTGGTGTTTCAATGTCAGGAGCTTACATTGGCATGCAGATTCATCGAAAGGATTTAAAAAATTTCAGGTTAATGCTGAAGCCATTTCTGATTCTGATTGCTTTGTTGACCATTAATACTTTTGTGATTGGAACCATCATTCACTATGTGTGCAAAATTGACTGGATGACTGCATTGCTAAGCTGTGTAGCAGGCGGGGCAACTGACATGAGCATCATTGCAATGGATTTGAAGGCAGATGCTGGAACGGTTGCTTTGATGCAGACGCTTCGTTTAATGGGAACTCTGTTGATTTTTCCTTACTGGATTTCAGCAATGACGAAAAATGAAAACGAGGCAGAAATGGATGATCGCATAGTGATGGACAGTGAAGAATATTCGACGTTTTTAAACAAATGGATTCATACACCTGCACAGAAAATTGTCTTTACGATGATTGTTGCTTTAATCAGCGGTTTTTTTGGCAAATGGACAAAAATACCTGCAGGAAACTTAATTTTTCCAATGATTGTTGTCATGCTGGTCAATGTGCCTACAAATGTATGCTATGTAACTAAAAAACAAAAACTGGTTGCGCAGATTATTGCGGGATCAGTGGTTGGATGCAGCATTGATGCATCTACTTTCTCTTCTTTTGAAACAACTGTTCTTCCAGTTGGAATTCTATTATTCAGCTACTTTATCATCAATTATCTATATAGCTCATACTGTAAAAAGAAGAATCTTCTGGATATGAGATCAGCCATGTTTGCAAGTGCGCCTGGTGGAGCTACTGATATGACACTGATTGCAGCAGATTTGGGAGCTGACTTGACAAAAATTGCCCTGATCCAGTCCTTCCGTGCTATTTATGTCATTTCAGTTATGCCTCTTTTGATTTCTTTCTTTGTTTACCTTATTTCATAAATGAATAGAGCTCTGTCAAGTTGACAGAGCTCTATTCAGAAAGGGGAGCTATTATGCGACACCGTTGGTTTGAATGATTTTTTGATACCAGTAAAAACTGGCTTTTTTTGTGCGAATGCATTGTTGAGCACTTTCATTGGTTCGCTGAACATGAATAAGTCCATATCGTTTGTCTACACCAGAAGAAGTACTGATGACATCAAATGCACTCCAAGTACAATATCCTAATAAATCAACACCATTTTCAATGGTCTTGTGAAGCTGTTCAATCTGGAGACGAAGATAGTCTATACGCTGATCATCAATGACAGGCACATCATCTTCCTTGCATCCATATCCTCTTTGAATTGATAGAATAGGTCGTTTATAGCGCTGATAGACTTCAGTTAGAATCAGCCTTGTTCCAATCGGATCAACTTCACTTGCAAACTGGGTATATCCCAGATTTGGATTTGGAACGATTTTAAACATGCCTGGTAGATTAAATCCATATTTCATGCCTGTAGTATCTTCAAAATCATTTCCATCATATTTAGTAACACAGACTGAAGTATAGCAGCTGAAACTGATGACATCGCACGTCCCTGAAGATAAAACGAGTTCATCTGTTTCTTCAAATTCTGGTAAAGCATCAAGTTTTTTCAGCAGTGAAAGGGCATAGGCAGAGTACTTTCCTTCAACAGCAACATCCAGATACATCAGATTACGCAGCATATTCATTTGATCTGCGGCTTCACTATCAGATGGCGAAGAAGAAAAAGGGTAAACTTTTACAATATTTAATGCGGGTCCTATTTTTCCAGGCAGTTTCATATCATGAAACAGCTTGAAGACTTTTGCTTGCGCGATAAACATGTGATGATTGGCCTGAAATGCTTGTTTTAGACTGTTTTCCTTTTTAACAATCTGCTCAATGGTCAAAAGGTTCTGTTCACAGATAGGCTGCCATAAGGAAACATAAGGTCCATATTCCTGAAAGCAGATGCTACAATACCGTACAAAAGCATCAATCGTATTTCTGTTGCTCCATCCGCCTTTACGCTCAAGTTCATAAGGCAAGTCATCATGGTAAAGAGTAACAATAGGCTGTATGTCGCAGGAAAGACATTTTTGTATCATTCTGTGATAAAATTCAATTCCTTTAGGATTGATTAGACCATCTCCATCAGGAATGATGCGTGTCCATGCAATGGAGAATCGATAGCCTTTAAGTCCTAATTCGTGAAGCAGCTCAATGTCTTCTTCCATATGATGATAATGATCCATAGCATCCCTAAGCAGTCCGCTTTCTCTGTGACGCACATCCTGAATGGAAAGTCCTTTTCCGTCAAGCTGTGAAGCAGCTTCAAACTGATAGGCACTTGTGGAGGCAGCCCAGAGAAAATCAGCAGGAATCGTCATAAAATCACCTCCGAATACTTGGCTTTTATTATATAGATTTTTTGGATAGTGAAAAGGGAGTCCTCCAATTATGAAATTTTTTTACATAAAATCTATTGTTTACAGTTAAGTATTTTTTCTTGTTTTATTGCTTAGACGCTGATAGGAAGTGAGTTTTTTCTGCAGGAATTCGGTATAATTCTGCGAAAAGTAAAGCGAATACAGCGTATCCAAAATGTAGAGCAGAGTCATTCTTG
>JAFQKG010000063.1 GCA_017397025.1 Erysipelotrichaceae bacterium
AATGGCGGCATTCATAATGACAGTTTCATTGAAAGTAGAAGCTGTTTCTGCTACTGGCATGGTATAACTGGTGTTCAGTATACTGTGGTGTTCAATGCAATGGCCATGATAAGCATGACCTAGCTCATGTGCCAGTGTTACGATATCGCTGAAAGATCCATCATAATTGGTCAACACACGGGACTGTTTCAAAAATGGCAGGTTAGAACAGAATGCACCGCCTACTTTTCCTGGTCGCGGATCAAAATCAATCCAGTGTTCTTTAAATGCTTTGTCAATCAATTCTGCAATTTCATTGGAGAAGGAACTGAAATTATGAATCAGTACATCATGAGCTTCTTCGATGGTGTATGTTTTTGAATCATCTTTTGAAGCCATTGGTGCAAACAAATCATACCAAGGAAGTCCATTTTCATGACCTAACAGTTTGGCTTTGTGGGCAAGATACTGATGGAATTTAGGAAGAGATTTTTTGATGGCGTTCATCATAGCATCCATTGTTTCCTGTTTCATTCTAGAATCTTCCAGTGTCATGCTCATAACAGAAGGATAACCTCTAAGGTTTGCGACAACTCTTGCTTCTCCTTTGATAGAATTCAGTGAGAAGGCGATGGCATCTTTGATTTTGTCATAGGCTTTGAGTTCTGCTTCATAGGCTTCTTTTCGCACTTGGCTGCTGGAATCATAAGCCAGGTTGCGAACGGAAGACAGAGTCAGATTCTTTCCGTTCATTTCAACATTCACTGTACTGGTCAGATAGCTTTGAAGCTGATTCCATGTGCTGGAGGCATTTTGTCTCATTTGTGAGAGAACATGTTCTTCTTTTTCAGAAAGAAGATGAGAGGCACCCTGTTTGATTTCATTCAGATAAAACAGGTGGTCTTTAATCAGCGGACTCTCTTGGGCCCATGTATCAATCTCTTCGCATGCAGCGACTTTCTGATTGAACAGAGTATTTGCAATGGTGTTTTTTGAAATGGTTGTCGTGTATTGGTTTCTTAATGCTGCAATCTGAGGATTAGTTGTATCTGTAGATGAATTCAGCGAAAGAAAAGAACCGATTTTTCTGGCACAGGTCACCAGTTCAATGATTTTATGAAGTTCTTTTTCGAGGTTGTCTTTGGAAATGGGTTCTTTTGCCAAAATAAGATTGTCTTGAATGTGCTGCTCAAGAGTTAAAAAATCCTCAGTTAGTTTTGGATCATTCAAAGAGCTGTAGAGAATATCAAGGTTCCATGTGTTCATCGTTTTTTCCTCCTTTAAGGTAATGAGTCATCGCCTGTAAAATCCATGCGAAAGCCATGCCGGAAGCATCAATCAGACAATCCAGCACATGCGCGTTTCTCCCTGCAGTAAAAGATTGTATGCTTTCATCGCACAATGGAATTAAGATTGCCACAAGAAGATAAAAGCCGAACTGTTTCTTTTGGTTCATACCATAGATGACAGCCCATCCAAGTGCAAAGTATTCACTGAAATGTGCTGCTTTTCTAACAAGAAAATGAAGTGTTTCTTTTTCAATAAAAAAGAAATATGGGCAAACCATTCAGTGATTGTCAGACTAAGCCCAGTAGATTGAGTTCCTGTCAATGAAGGCTGTGAAAAAATAAAACTGCAGATTAGAAATGCAGGAAGCCAGCGGAAAAATTTCATATGTCTAATCTCCTGAGTGTATTATACCCTTGAACAAAAAGAATGAAAACAAAAACTCAGATATGAAGAAGAGAGTGATTATTTTTCTGGAAAAAAACATTAAGATTGATATAATGATATCTGTCTGGAGGCGTGATGATGTTAAAGATGATCAAAGATTATTTCCTGGTTCTGCTAGGAACATTGATTATGGCAGCAGCAGTCAAGTTTTTCATTCTACCATTTAATGTTCTTTCAGGAGGAGTTGCAGGGATTGCCGTTGCACTTGAACCAGTGTTTCATCTTGATCCTGATTTGGTGATCAACGGTTTAGTTTTGGGAATGTTTGTTTTAGGAAGTGTCTGTCTGGGAAAAGAATTTGCAGTAAAGACATTTCTCAGTTCACTGGTTTATCCAATTTATCTTGCAGTATTAGATCCTTTTGTACCTGCATTGGAACTGGAACCTATTTTGGCCTCCATTTATGGAGGGGCACTGGCAGGAATCGGTATTGGTCTTGTCATGAGAACTGGATCAAGCACTGGAGGAATGGACATTCCACCATTGATTCTGAAGAAATACATGAACATCGAAATCTCAAAATCCGTCATGGTTGTGGATGCACTAACAGTTCTTCTTGGTCTGACAACATATGGTCTTGAAGCAGTTTTGATTGGATTGTTTTCAGTGGTAACAGGTTCTTACTGCATTGATAAGATGCTTTTGCTTGGGTCTCAGGACTGCAAAAGTGTTCAGATTATCTCAGATCAGTATGAACTGATGATGGAGAAAATACACTGTGAGATGGATCGTGGTTCAACCTTGATGGATGCACAGGGAGGCTATACAGGGGAAAAGCGCAAGGTTCTTTTGGTTGTGATTGAAAATAAAGAGTACAATCATTTGATTCGTATGATCAATGAGATTGACCCTAAGGCATTTGTGATTACAACAGATATCAAATCTGTACATGGTGAAGGATTTGCGTTGGATTTTAAAATTTAATTTATGTTAGAAAAAATACAAAAGGGATATTTCAAAGTGGACTTTTACAGGATTTTCATCTTTGGAATCCCTTTTTGTATGATATAATGACTTAGAATGGATGTGAGAATCAATGCTAGAACTGAAACAAGTTTCTAAAACTTATAAAAATGGTGTGAATGCACTGTATGATATCAACCTGAAAATTGAACAGGGAGAATTTGTATACATTATCGGACCAACTGGTTCAGGAAAAAGTACGCTGATCAAGCTTTTGGATGGGGAAGAAATTCCTACCAAAGGTGTTGTGGATGTGCTGGGAATCAACGTAGGAAAACTGCGTCATTCCAAGGTGCCGAAATATCGCAGAAACATTGGCGTTGTTTTTCAAGATTTTCGTCTTCTGGAAAGAAAGACGGTGTTTGAAAACATTGCTTTTGCGATGGAAGTGCTGAATGAGCCTGCAAAGGTCATTAGAAAACGTGTGCGTCAGGTCATGAATCTGGTGGGATTGGATGACAAAGGTGCCGCATTTCCTGCTGAACTGTCTGGCGGTCAGCAGCAGCGTGTGGCTATTGCCCGTGCGATTGCCAACAAGCCTAAAATTCTGATTGCCGATGAACCAACAGGAAATCTGGATCCAGGCAAATCGGATGAAATCATGGTGCTGCTTGAAAAAATCAATCGAGAAGAAGGTACAACGATTCTGATGGTCACTCACGATACTGTTCTGGTGAACAAGCATCGCAAACGTACACTTGTGTTAGAAGCTGGTCATCTGGTTGCTGATATGACTGAAGGAGGTTATTTCAGCCATGAGTAAGTTTTTTAGAAGAATAGGACGTTATTTTAAAGAAGGGTTCTGGGGTGTTGTTCGTCATGGTGCAATGGCACTTTCCAGTGCATCTGCAGTTACGATTACTTTGACCATTATCAGTATCTTTTTGATGTTTTCTTTTAATCTGGATCAGTTCACACGTGAAATTGAAGGAACTGTACAGGTTTCAGCAACGCTTGAATATGAATGTGATGGTGAAGATGAATTGAGAATCCGTGATGCCATCTTGAAGATTGAGGGCGTTGACAAGGTCACTTATAAAACACGTGAAGAAGAATTTGATTATTTTGTGGAAATGTATGATGCAGATGGAAAAGCTGGTTTAAGAGAAATCTATGGTGATCAGCATCCAATGCACGCTGCCTATTATATCAATGTCACTTCCAATGCGGATTTAAAGATGATTGCTTCAGAAGTGGCTAAAATTGAAGGTATCTATGAAACAAGTTATGGCGGAGAAGGTGCAGTGCTTTTGATGGATGCTCTGGATTCAGTACGCTATGGCGGGATGATTCTTGTAGCTGCACTCAGTGCATTGGCGATTTTCTTGATTTCCAATACAATCAAACTGACTATTTATGCAAGAAATAAAGAAATTGCAATCATGCGTGCGGTTGGTGCATCCAATGCAGATATACGTTTCCCTTATGTCATTGAAGGGATTTTGATTGGGTTATTGGGATCTCTGGTTCCAGTTGGATTAACTATTTTTGGATATATCTATCTGTATCGCTTTTTAGGTGGAGTGCTTCTTACACAGATGTGGCCATTGATTGCGCCGCATCCATTTGTGCTTTATCTCTCTGCTATTTTGGTAGCAGCAGGTGTTATTGTTGGGCTTGTAGGAAGCTTCTTCAGTGTTTCCAAGTATTTGAGGTGGAAGCGATGAGAAAGGCAGTGAAACGTTTCGTCTATCTGATTCTGGCATTGTTTTGTGCTCTGTCAACGACAGCTCCAGCAGTGGCAGAAACAGATTTTGAAGGCAATGAAGACTACTATTATAAGATGTGTGCTGCCTCTGACTTGACAGCTGCAGAAATTGCCACCTGCAAAGAATTCATGAACTATGTAGCGAAAGACCAGAATGATCTGCAGTCTCAGCTGGACGAAATCAATGCTCAGATTGCAGAGGCAAAGAAGGAAATCAGCAAATATGTAGGTCAGATTGCTACACTTCAAAAAGAAGTGGATGAATTGAATGTACAGATTGAAGAATTGAATGTACAAATTGAAACATTGACGGCTGAAATTGAAAGTCTGACGATTCAGATCACTGAAAAGCAGAATCAGATTGATGAATTAAGAAATCGTGTCAATCAGCGAATGATTGATGCACAGCCGACCATGCGAATGAATCAGTATCTGGATTTCATCATGGGGTCAAAGACCTTTGAAGAACTTCTAAGAAGAATTACAGGCATGGATACATTGATGGAATATGATGAAGCACAGCGTATTGAATTGAAGTCTTTGATGGATTCTTTAGAAGCGGATAAAAAGAATCTGGAAGCATCAAAAGTGCTTTTGGATGAAGCAAAGGAAGAAGTTGTTGCCAAGCGCAATCAGGTGCTTGTGCAAAAGCAGTACATTGAAAGTCTGAAGCAGCACTGGCTAGAACAGGAACAGGAATTGATTGCACAGGGTAACCAGATTGCAGGGGACCTCAATGCCTTGAAAGATAAACTCAATGAAATTGGAGATGCAATCAATGAAATTCCGCCTTCTGCAGGATGGACAAAGCCAATCTCTAGTGGCGCTAGATATACTGCAGGAACATGGGCGTATCCTTCCGGGGGTATTCATTTGGGTATGGATTTAGCAGCTGATGCAAAAACACCAATCAAAGCTGCAGGGAATGGGATTGTCATTACCAGTGTCAATGGCTGTCCAACTTATTCTTTTGGCTTGGGTGATATGTGTGGAAGTCAGTATGGCGGAACAGCAGGCGGCGGCAATCAGATCATCATGCTGACAAGAGTGGATGGCACTTTGTATGCAGTCAAATACCTTCATTTGGCGAAGGATACATTGGTTTCTGTGGGAACACAGGTTTCTGCCGGAGACAAATTGGCTGAAATTGGATCCAGCGGCAACTCCAGCGGGCGTCATGTACATGTGGAAATCTATCGCTTAGGAACCATGTCCATGCAGTCTTATCTGAATTCATGGAATGGGAATCTTTCTTTTGGATGCGGCTGGGGAAGTTCTGCATTGAAGACAAGGTGTTCGGTTAAAGGAAGTGCTCCTTGTAGAGAACGTCCGGAAGATTTCTTTGGCTATTAGTGAAGAAGCTCAGGTGAGCTTCTTTTCTGTTTGACATTGTTCAAATACAATTCTACAATGACAAAGGTGATGAAAATGAAACAATATCTAGAATATTATTTGACCTGGTTCCGCATTGGTCTGTTTACTTTTGGAGGTGGCTATGCCATGCTTCCAATGATTGAAAAAGAAGTGATTGATCGGCATCACTGGACAACTGAAGATGATGTCATGAATTATTATGCCATTGCCCAGTGTACTCCAGGGGTTATTGCAGTGAATGTAGCTACCTTTGTTGGTTACTTTCAAAAAGGTGTTTTAGGTGCATTGGTCTGTACCTTAGGGGTGATCTCGCCATCCATCCTCATTATAACTGCCATTGCAGGAGTGCTCAGCAGCTTTAGTGATCTTGCAATTGTTCAGCACGCTCTTTCTGGAATCAGAATTGCAGTGTGTGTTCTCATGAGCACTTCTATTTTAAAACTGTTTAAAAAGGGTGTTATTGATGCTGGTGCTGGATTTATTTTTGCTGCTGTTTTGGCGTTGGCTGTTTTGAGCAATCTTTCAACAGTAGTTTTAGTGGTTGCATCTGGTGTGCTGGGAGTTGTTTTCAGCATGATCAAGGCAAAGACAGGAGGAATAAGAAATGAATAAAATCTTTCTTATCATGATTGAATTCTTCAAGACTGGTCTGTTTGCGGTAGGAGGAGGTCTTGCGACCATTCCGTTTTTAGAAGAAATGTCAATGAAATATGGATGGTTTTCTATGGATATGCTTTCGACGATGATTGCTGTTTCAGAAAGTACTCCAGGCCCTATTGGAGTCAATATGGCGACTTACATTGGAAATGTGATTGGAGGACCGTTTACAGGAGTGGTTACAACACTTTCTTTGGTTGCTCCAAGTGTGATTGTTATTTTATGTGTGAGTCGTATGCTCAAGCAATTTCAGCAGTCCAAGCTTGTACAAAGTGTATTTTATGGACTTCGTCCAGCTGTAGTGGGTTTGATTATTTCAGCATGTATTTCTATTTTTGCAGGGACATTGCTTTCGGAGAATGGATTAGCGGGATTAAATGTGCTGAACTGTGTACTGTTTGCAGTGTTACTGTATTGTTATAAAAAGTTTAAAATGAATCCGATTCTTCTGATTGTGCTATGTGCCTTTTTGGGAATTGTGCTTGGTTTATAAGAAAGAGGTGAAAACCTCTTTTAAATTGAAAAAGAATCTAGCCTATGATATCCTGATGATATTCAGAAAAACTTCAGTCATCTTTGCATGGTGTCTATGCAAAGTGTGGTAAAATATTAAAGATGAGGAGTAAGCGTATGGAAGAGAAGAAAGTAAGAATTCAGCTGCAGCGCCATCTGTGGCCAGATGAAATAGAAGAAAGACGACATCAGAAAAGATCAAGAATTCTTTTGATTTGTCTTTTGGTATGTACCTTTGTTTTAGGAATGGTGGTTGGCGGGAATGTTCTTTCTACAAAACAGACAGTGCCTGCTTCATCCAGTGTTTCCAGCAAGCTGGATTCAGTGTATTCAATTCTTAAGCACAACTGGTTTTTTGGCGCAAACGATGAGAACATTGATCAGAATCTGATTGATCGTGCACTGTATGGAATGAGTACCAGTGAAGAAGACCCTCATACCGGCTATATGTCTTCCCAGGAGCTTGAAAGCTTTACGACTTCGATTGATATGGGATTTGTAGGGATTGGCGTTCAATACACAACTGCTGATAATCTGAATATGATTACACGTGTGTTCCATCATTCTCCTGCAGAAGCAGCTGAAGTGCTTCCTGGTGATATCATTTATCGAGTTGATGGTGTTTTGGTTTCTGAAATGGAACCTGATACCCTTCCTGATTTTGTGAAGGGAGAAGAAGGATCGCAGGTTGTTATTGAATTTTTAAGAGATAATGAAATCGTTGAAAAGACCATTACTCGTGGAGCAGTGCAGAATACCGCTTATGGGGAAATGTTAGAGGGAAACATAGGTTATCTGGAGATCTATCAATTTGGATCTTCCACAGGATATGAAGTACAGGAATATCTCAATCTTATGAGCAATCAGGGACTTACTTCATTGATTCTTGATTTGCGTGACAATACAGGAGGCTATTTGGATGCATATGTCTCTGTGGTCAGCTGTTTTGTGGATGAAGGACAGACCGTCATGAAACAGGTCTATTCAGATGGAACGGAAGAAATTTCGCTTTCAAAAGGCGGAAAGTTTGAAAACATTGAAGAATTTGTGATTCTGGTCAATGGCAATACAGCTTCAGCTGCAGAAGTTTTGACCAT
The DNA here is from genome assembly GCA_017397025.1 of Erysipelotrichaceae bacterium. Taxonomy (GTDB): domain Bacteria; phylum Bacillota_I; class Bacilli_A; order Erysipelotrichales; family Erysipelotrichaceae; genus RGIG1896. The sequence goes on from JAFQKG010000063.1 coordinate 8,026, forward strand.
TGCTTTGAAAGAATTAAGAGACAATGTGACAGTTCTTGGAACGACGACTTATGGAAAAGGAACCGTGCAGGTAACGCATACTTTCCGTGATGGATCGGCCTTAAAGTACACCACCAGCAAATGGCTTTCACCTGAAGGAGTTTGGATCAATGGAAGTGGTATTGAACCGGATTATACTATTGATTTGCCATCAGTGCTGTACTATACCTATGCACGCATGGAAGAAAATGAACAGTATGAAATGGACAGTGTTTCTGCTTATGTACAGATTGCCCAGGAAGCTCTTGACTTTATTGGCTATCCAGTAAGTAGAACTGATGG
>JAFQKG010000064.1 GCA_017397025.1 Erysipelotrichaceae bacterium
AGCCGTCTTGTGGCATTCAAAGGCGAGAATCACGATTTGTCCCGTACAGGAAAACCGCTTCATCGCATTCGCAGATTAAAAGAAATTACAGATTGGATGACGTCTCATCTATAGGAGAAAAAATTATGATGTTTGATCTTAACAAACGACATTGTTTCTATTTTTATGAAATTTCAAAGATTCCACATGGCTCTAAAAATGAAAAGGCACTGAGTGATTATCTGGTGCAGTTTGCTAGAAACCATGGATTTCAATATGTACAAGATCATGTCAACAATGTCATCATTTACAAATCAGCATCACCAGGATGTAAGCAGAGTGAACCTTTGATTCTGCAGGCACATATGGACATGGTGTGTGAAAAGACAAAAGAATCTAGCCATGATTTTACAAAAAATCCATTGAAGCTTGTGGTCAAAGATGGAATATTGAAAGCAGAGGGAACAACTCTTGGTGCAGACAATGGAACAGGAGTAGCCTATATGCTGGCAATTCTGGAGGATGAAACACTTATTCATCCGCCATTGGAATGCGTGTTTACAACGATGGAAGAGATAGGCTTGCTGGGTGCGATGGAACTGGATAGTAAGCTTCTAGCAGGAAAACGCATGATTTCGCTGGATGGAGGCGGTGAGACACGAACTCTTTTGTCATGTGCAGGAGGCTGTACGGTAAAACTGATGAAAACTTTGAAGAAAGAAGCGAATTGTAATTCATGTTTTAGAGTGACTGTTCAGGGACTTTTGGGAGGTCATTCTGGAGGAGAAATCCATAAGGAAAAGGGAAATGCGACTCTTTTGTGTAGCCGTATCGTCAAAGAAATGATGATAAAAGGGGCTCAGATTCAGCTCATTGGGATAGAAGGCGGATTAAAAATGAATGCCATTCCTCGTGAGGCTGAAATGATTTTTGCCTCAGAAAACACTTTTGAAGATCTGAATGCATGGATGAGTGAAAGTGCTAAGGAAATCCAGGATGAATTGGAATTTTCTGATCCAGGGTTTAAGGCAGAGTTGTTCATAGAACCTATGAAGGACACAAGATGGACAAAACAGACAACAGAAGATGTGATGGACATGATGTATCTGATGCCTAATGGCTTTCAGCATCGTTCTATGGCAATTGAAGGACTTACACTGACCTCTTTGAATCTTGGGATTGTACAGACTCATGAAACAGAACTGGAAATGGTCATTTCAATTCGAAGTGCATTGGAAAGCGGAAAAGATCATTTAAAAAGAAAACTTTCTGTCCTTTCTAAACGATTAGGATTTGATGCTGTGATGGACAATGGATTTCCTGGCTGGAACTATTCTGCTAAATCCAAAATGAGAGAGCTATACAGCGAAATGGTTCAAAAGCTATATCATAAAGATCTTGAAATTGTTGCATCTCATGGCGGGTGTGAATGCGGTGTGTTCAAGGGAATGATTCCAGAAATTGATATGATTTCGATGGGTCCACAGGCTGCATTTGTTCATACCCCTGATGAACAGCTAGACCTTGCATCATTTGACAGGACTTATGAACTGTTAAGATGCATAATTACTGAATGTGGAAAATGAGGATTTTTTATGAATGAAATAAGAAGAAAAAAAATGGCCAGAGTGCTTCTGGAAGTAGGTGTTAATCTGCAGAAAGGGCAGATTCTTGTATTGCAGGCTTGTACAGATGCTTTGGATTTGGTTCGTGAAATTACAAAGCAAGCATTTGAAATGGGGGCAAAAGATGTCATTGTTCATTTTGATGATGCTGAAATCAATCATTTAAGAGCACTGTATTGTGATGAAGAAACACTGAAAGAGGTACCAGAATGGAAAAAAGAAAGCCTGGATTATTATCTTCGTCAGGATGCAGTTCAGATGGGAATCAATTCAAGTTATCCAACACTGAATGAGGATGTACCTTCTGAAAAGCTTCTGGCTCAGGGATACAGTTCAAATGAATTGCGAAATGTTGTCAGAAAGCACATTCATGCAGGTACGCTGAAATGGACTGGAACAGTTCATCCAAGCATGAACTGGGCTAAAAAGCTTTATCCTGAGCTTAGTGACGAAGCTGCTTATTTGAAACTGGATGGGTCAATCTGTGCTATGATGCGTGTGGACGATATGACTGATCCGGTTGAAAACTGGAATCAGCACTGTCTGGAAATGTCCAAGATTTCTCAGAAGCTCAATGATGCTCACTTGAAATCATTGCATATCACCACAGAACTAGGAACTGATTTGACAATGGATCTGGTAGAAGGACACATTTGGACAAGTGCTGCAGATATGGGCTCCAGCAAGCTTTCAGAACCTTATGTTGCTAATATGCCAACAGAAGAAATCTTTACCGATCCAGATTATCGAACAGTCAATGGAGTTGCCTATGCCTCTTTTCCACTCATGATGTCTGGAAAACTAGTTACGGATTTTTCTATTACGTTTAAAGACGGGAAGGCGGTTGACTGCAGTGCATCCAATCATGTAGAATGTCTTCGTGATGCATTGTTTAAAAACGAACAGACACGCTGCTTAGGGGAAGTTGCGCTGGTTTCTAAAAATTCACCAATCAGAAAGATGAATCGTATTTTCTATAATGGTCTGATTGATGAAAACGCAGCTTGTCATCTTGCGTTTGGGACAAGTTTTCCAAGCAACATCAAAGGCGGAACAGAGATGAGCGCTGAAGAGCTGCTGTCTCATGGTGTCAATGTTGCAAGCAGTCATCATGATTTTATGATTGGAACTCCTGAGACAAAAATCGTAGGAACGAGTATTGAGGGTCAGGAAATTCTTATCATGGAACACGGAGATTTTGTGCTATAGGAGGAGATACTCATGAACATTTCAACGGAGGATTTTCTTGTCAAAGGTCCTTCACCAATGGAGTTAAAGCCTAAGATTCTTTCTTATCGTGCTCAGGAAGAACTATTGGACAAATGGCTTCTGACAAGACTGGAAACGATTCTTCCAAGAATCATGAAAAGAAGCGGCATTGATTGCTGGGTCGTTGCATGCCGCGAATACAATGAAGACCCTGTGCTGAAAACACTGACACCTTGTGCCATGATGACAGCACGCAGAACAACGATTTTATTGTTTCACTTAGAAAATAATCAGGTGAAGCGTTATGCTTTGACTCGTCCTGGTGTTGGACTAGATCATTTATATGAAGCTGTCTGGACCAATCCAAAAGGAGCAGACTGGGCTGACAGCAAGTCTCTCATGCCTTTTGGAAAGGTGCATCCTGATAAACATGCAGCTCCTTGTGAGACACAAATGGAATGTTTGAACCGTATGCTGAAAACATGCAACCCAAAGAAAATCGGCATCAATGTGTCCCGTACCTTTGCATTTGCGGATGGCTTGACTCATGATTTGTATCTGCAGGTCATGGAAGCGCTGGATGACAATTTGAAAGAAAGAATTGTCAGTGCTGAGGACGTTTGTGTGGGCTGGCTGGAAACACGCTCTGAAGAAGAAATGGCAGCTTATACAGGCATTATGCAGATTGCACACAGTATGATTGCAGAAGCATTTTCTTCTAAAGTCATTGTGCCTGGTGTGACAACGAATCTGGATGTTAAATATTTTATGATGCAAAGAGTCATCGATTTGGGACTTGAACCATGGTTTGATTTTGAAGTCTCTGTCAGAAGAAAAAATGTCAATGAGGTGTTTGGGGAAACCATCATTATGCCAGGAGACCTTCTGCATTGTGATGTAGGGCTTCGATATTTGAATTTGTGCACAGACACACAGGAAAATGCCTATGTTTTAAAATTGGGAGAAACAGATGCTCCAGAAGAACTGAAAGAGGCTTTGCGTACAGTCAATCGTCTGCAGGACATTACAGTTTCTAATTTCAAGGCGGGAAGAAGCGGCAATGAGATTCTTGCTCTGTCACTTAAACAAGCAAAAGAAGAAGGAATCATTCCATGCATTTATACTCATCCAATTGGATTTGATGGTCATGCGGCGGGTCCAACCATTGGTTTATGGGATATGCAGGGGGGCGTTCCTGGACAGGGTGATTATCTGATGTATGATGATACGGCCTATTCACTTGAACTCAACTGCAAATGTGAAATCAAGAGCTGGAATGTTACTTTGACACTTGGCGCAGAAACAGATGTTCTCTTTACAGAAGGAAAAGCGCATTATCTTGCGGGAAGACAGGAAAACTTCCATCTGGTGAAGTAGTATGAGAAAGCAATCTGTACATCGTGCCTTCCTTTTGTGGGGGCTGTATTCGCTGGTGGCTAATTTTGCCCATCCGATTACTCCGACTTTCATTCAGGATTTAGGTTTGCATGATTATATGTTTGGGGTTGCCTTCGCATGCATGGCAATCACTAACTTCGCTTTTTCTCCATTTTGGGGAAAAATCTCCAAGAGCATTGGAGCATCACGTCTGATGGGGATTTGTTTCCTTGGATATGCTTTTGCCCAGGGGCTGTTTGGCAGTGCGACTACTGAACTGCAGATTGGCATTGCCCGTATGGTAGGTGGATTCTTTATTGGTGGTATCACAGTCAATCAGATCCTTTATATCATGGAAAATTCAGAAGAAGGAAAATCTGGTCAAAATCTGGCAACCAATGTTACCATCAATGTGGTGGTTGCAGCGTTTGGCTATATGATTGGCGGCTTTTTAGGGAACATGTCAATTCCATTGACATTTATGATTCAAGTCGTCGGATTGGCAGTCAATGGAGTTTTGTACTGGGTGCTTTTGAAGGATGCGGAAGTACAGCGTGAAAAACTGACTTTCAAGGAGGTGCTTCACAATTCCAATCCTTTCCAGGCAATTCTGGATGCCCGTTCTATCATGACGTATGTCATTGCTTTGTTTTTGATCATCTGCGTATCTACACAGTTTGCGACAACTTGTTATGAACAGTGCTTCAACTATTTCATCAAGGATCAGTATGGTTTTCCGCCATCTTACAATGGTCTATTAAAGGCAGCTGTTGGCTTGATTACTATGCTGGCTAACTCTACTATCTGCGTTTATCTGATGAAAAAGACGGATATTTTCAAATCACTCATTCCGGTGCTTTCTGTCTGCTTTGGCATGATGGTCAGCATCATTGTGCTGGATAGTGTGATTCCATTTATTATCATGAATGTTGTCTTCTTTGGATTTAACGCCGTTTATCAGCCATTGCTTCAAGCTATGATCAGTAAATTTTCAAACAAAGACAATGGAATTATGGTTGGCTTGTTTAATTCTATGCGCTCTTTAGGAATGGTTGGCGGGTCTTTGTTTGCAGGATTCATTTATGAAATAGGCCCTAAACTGTCTTTTGTGTACAGTGCACTGGCCTTTCTGATTGCGATTGTTGTTGGATTATTGATGAATAAAAAGCTGGCAGATCAAAAATAAGAAATCAAAAAAGAGGCTTAACAGCTCTATGAGATGATTACCATCACTTAGCTGTAATAGCCTCTTTTTTATTATTGTTTAGGGTTTGTATTTTCCTGCAGTGTAACATCAACATCAATCATTCTTCCATCTCGTTTGATTTGGAATGTGACAGCATCGCCTACTGAATGAGAATCCAGTGCAGCACTTAAATCTTCAAAAGATTCGATGACCAAATCATCCATGGCAATGAACATGTCTCCGCTTTGAAGTCCTGCTTTTTCAGCAGCAGAACCTTCGATCACTTCAGCGATGTAAACACCATACTGACGAACGCCATACTGCATGGCCAGCTGAATGGAGTTAATATCAATGACACTGACACCTAAGGCAGGTCTTCCTGAAACATAGCCATTTTCAATCAGCTGAACGACAACTTCTTTGACATCATTGACAGGGATTGCGAACCCTATGCCTTCAATATCAGTTCCAGAAGATTTGGCAGAAACGATGCCGATCAATTCACCATTTCGATTGAACAGACCGCCACCTGAATTGCCTGGATTGACTGCAGCATTAGTTTGAAGCAGATTCATTTTCTTGCCGTCAACAGTAACTTCGCGATCCAGAGCACTGATGATGCCGTTGGTCACTGTTCCGCCAAGTTCACCTAGTGGATTTCCAATCGCAATTGCATCTTCTCCAACGATTAATGCATTGCTGTCACCCAGAATGGCTGGAATCAGGTTGGAAGCTTTGATTTTGATGACTGCTAAATCAGTTTTTGAATCGGTTGCGATCAGTTCAGCAGGATAGGATTCTCCGTTTTTCAATGTTACTTCAATAGCGTTGGAATTTTCAATGACATGATTGTTGGTTACGATGTACCCATCATTTGTAAAGACAACGCCGGAACCTGCTCCAGTTGTAACATAGTTGGAAAAGAAAGTATTGGTCATCACAGATTCTGTTGAGATTTCAACAACACTTTCACTGACGAGTGCTGCAACATCAGAAACGCTTAGTCCTTGCGTGGCAGTATTGGAAGATGATGGGAGTACAGAAGATTCTATGGTCTGCAGAATGACTTTTGAGTTTTTTGCATCCATCCAATAGAAAGCTCCGACTCCTGCACCAAATCCTACTGCGGAAGGAATCAGAATCATGCTTAAAAAGCCAGTCATGATTTTTTTAAATTTTCCAGGTTTTTTTTCTTTGTGATTCACTGGTTCTTCTTGAGCCTGCTGATGAATATCTTTTTTGAATTCAGGTTCAATGATGACCTGAGTATTTTCTTCTTGATTGAAAACATTGTTTTCATCCATAAACAACACCTCTTTCTGTAAGTATAGTATAGGTTTTAAATGTGGTTTAAAAATGGGTTTTGTGTGAACTTTACCTGAAGATTATTCTGTGAGGCAGGCTTCAACAGCTCTAAGTCCATCTAGTGCACTGGATGTGATTCCGCCTGCATAACCCGCACCTTCTCCAATTGGATAGAGTCCTTTAACACTGATGCTTTGATATGTTGAATCTCTAAGAATTCTTAATGGAGAAGAAGATCTCGATTCAACAGCAGTCAATAGCCCATCGGCAAAACCTGGAAGTTTTTTGTCAAAGGCCAGAAGTCCTTCTTTCAGGCTTTGAACAATCTGATCATCAAACAGTTTAGAAAGATCACATAGTGTTCCCTTTAAAGCGTAGCTTGGCTGAATGTTTTTAAAATGAGCAGAAGGTGTATCCGTTAAAAAGTCGGAGCTGTTTTGCATTGGAGCGCGATAATTGCTTCCGCCCATGACAAAGGCTTTTCTCTCTAATGCTTCGATGTAATGAAGTCCGTCAAATACTCCACTTCCAAAGTCTTCTTTTCTGACTTGAACAAGCAGGGCAGAATTGGCATTGATTTGATTTCGTTTTGATTCGCTCATGCCGTTAACGACAAGCTTACCTTGATGAGAGCTGGCAGGAACGACAAAACCTCCTGGACACATGCAGAATGTATACACACCACGTCCATTTGATGTTTGATGAGCCAAGCGATATTCAGCAGCACTTAAAGAAGGATGCTCAGCATACTTTCCATATTGACACTGGTTGATCAGTGATTGTTTGTGCTCGATGCGTACTCCAACAGCGAACTCTTTGGATTCCATGGCGACATTCTGTTCATAAAGCTCATGAAACGTATCACAGGCACTATGACCAATTGCCAAAAAGACATGATTTGAACAATACAGCTGATCATGGACTTTGACTCCTTGGATGGCACCGTCTTTGATGTAGAGTTCATGAACCTGGGATTCAAAATGAACTTCACCATTCAAGTCAATGATTTTTTGACGAATGTTTTTGACGATGCGTCTTAACTGATCGGTTCCAATATGAGCATGCGTGTGCCATTTAATGGAAGAATCTGCACCATGTTCAATCAGCTTATCCATAACATAATCAATTCTTTTGTCTTTGACACGAGTTGTCAGCTTTCCATCAGAAAACGTTCCTGCGCCGCCTTCCCCAAATTGAACATTGGAACTTTCGTTGAGCTGTCCGCTTTTCCAGAAATGCTCTACATCTTTGAGGCGGTCTTCTACACATTTACCACGTTCAAAGACAATAGGTCTAAGTCCTTTTTCAGCAAGCAGCAAGGCTGCAAACATGCCTGCAGGACCAAACCCAATCACAATGGGGCGATTTGCCAGTTCTTTTTTGCAGGTAAACTGATAGGGAACTGGAGGCTCAATTTGAGTGACAAATTTCAGTTTCTTTTTCAAAATTGCTTTTTCATTATTGACTGTAATGTTGCAGGTGTATTTACGAACCAGTGTTTTTCTGGCATCCAGCGATTCCTTGACAATCTCCATGCTGAGAAGATCAGTTTCACTGATTTTTAGCTTTTTTGCGATCAAAGAGGGCAAATCTTCGATTGTTTGATCCAATGTACATTCAATTTGTTGAATTTGCAGCATAGAAACTCCTTTTTATGATAATATATACTAGATTATACCTTTTTTTATCACTTGATGACAAGAGAAGAGATTCTGACATTGTTATCGCTTAAAAATGAGGTCTGATTTTCTAGAAGATGCTGCCAAAAGTAGTGTGGAGGGAGAACAGAATGAAAATTGGAATGATTTCGCTAGGGTGCTGCAAAAACCTGGTAGACAGTGAAAAAATCATGGGGTTACTAGTCAGTGCAGGATGCACGATGGTACAAGATCCATCTGAAGCAGATGCACTGATTGTCAATACCTGCGGGTTTATTGAACCAGCTAAAGAAGAAGCCATCAACACAATTCTGGAAATGGCTGAATACAAGGAAGGCAATTGTCAGAAATTGATTGTAACAGGTTGTCTTGCTAAGCGCTATAAAGATGCACTGATTGAAGAAATGCCTGAAGTGGATGCATTTATTGGTGTGGATGAATATGATCATCTTGCTCAAATCTTTCATGAAGTGCTTGGGCTTGATTTTCCTGTCAGCTATGGGAAATGTGAACGTCTGCTTTCAACAAAGCCCTGGATGGCGTATTTGAGGATTGCGGATGGATGTGACAACCGCTGCAGTTATTGTGCTATTCCTCTGATTCGAGGCGGGTATCGTTCTGTACCGATGGAAACACTGATTGAAGAGGCAAAACTGCTGGCTTTAAAAGGAGTCAAGGAGCTTGTACTGATTGCACAGGATACAACCCGATATGGTCTTGATTTGTATGGGAAAAGACGCCTTCCTGATTTATTGAAGGCATTGAATGAGATTGAAGGCTTTCATTGGATCCGAGTGCTGTATACCTATCCGGATGAACTGGATGATGAGCTGATTGAGGGCATGCTTCATTTGAACAAGGTGCTGCCTTACTTTGATATTCCGATTCAGCATGGGGATAACCGTATGCTGAAGGCAATGAATCGACGTGGTTCGATTGAAAGTATTCAAAAGACGATCGATAAAATCAAACAGATGTATCCAATGCCTGTGTTCCGTACAACGATGATTGTTGGATTCCCTGGTGAAACAGAAGAAATGTTTGAAAATATGCTTAGCTTCATGAAAGAAGTCAAATGGGATCGCCTGGGAGCTTTTACGTATTCACATGAAGAAGATACACTGAGCTATGATATGCCGGATGAACCTTCTGAAGAAGTAAAGCAGGATCGCTATGAACGTTTGATGGCTCTTCAGAAGAGCATTTCGGATGAAAAAGCACATGAACTTGTTGGACAGACACTTGAAGATCTGGTTGAAAAACAGGATGGTTTGTCTGGACGTTATTATGGACGTTCTGTTCATTCTGCACCTGATGGAATTGATGGAAGCATTATCTTTACTTCGAAACAACCAATTGAATTTGGTACTTTTGTCAAAGTAGAAATTACCAGGGCAAAAGACTATGACTGTTATGGTACTGCAGTCTGCGATTAGCGCAGACTGCTTTTCTTTTCTTTGAGAAGTGAATGTGATAAGATGATGATGTAGAAAAAAGGGGAATATCATGGAAGAAAAAAGAAAAATATTGATTGATACTGATCCGGGGATTGATGATGGCTGTGCGATTTTAACAGCGCTTTCAGATCCAAATCTGGATATTCTGGGAATCATGTGTGTTGCCGGCAACAAGTCACTTCCTGTGGTTACACCAAATGCGCTTCGTCTTGTGGATTTTGAAGAACGAGATATTCCAGTGTGTGAAGGTTCGCCCTGCAAGCTGAAAGAAATTGGACTTGATCTTGTTCAGGAAAATGAGGGTGTTGAATTTCATGGCGCTGATGGCATGGGAGAAAGCGGACTTTCTTATACCAACCGCTGTCTTTCGCCAGTGAAGGCATGGGATTTCATGCTGGAAAAGATTAAAGAATATCCGGATGAAATTGATTTGATTACGCTGGGACCTTTAACCAATATTGCCCTTGCGATTCAGAAGGACAGGGAAACGATGAAGCGTCTGCGCTCCATAACGATCATGGGTGGAAGCTTTGAGAGAGAAGGCAATACGACCAGATATGCAGAATACAACATCTGGTTTGATGCAGAGGCTGCAGAAATCGTTGTCAGAGAGCTCGCAGATGATGTGAAGATGACATTTGTCGGACTGGATGGAACACATAGCTGTGTACTCAGCTTTGATGAAGTTAAGTTTTTGGAATTTGAAGGTGGAAGACGCGGAGAGCTGCTGAGCAGAATCCTGACCTGGTACATGAGAAACTACTGGTTTAAAGACGGTATTCTGGGTGCAGTGATTCATGATCTGTATACAGTGCTTTGTCTGACTCATCCTGAAGTGATTGAAGAAGAGAAAATGCTTCACTGCGACGTTCTTCTTGATGATGAGCATTATGGTCAGACCAAGGAAACAGAAGGCAGTGGCAATGTGCGTGCTGTTATGAAAATCAACCATCGTGCCCTGATTCGTGCGTGGCTGTCTGTTTTGATGCCTGAAAAGCAGCATTTGATTGATCAGCTGTTTCCTGAAGCTTGAGCGAAAGAGAAAAAACATTTATAATAAAAAATATAAGACATAAAGGAGAACAATATGAAAACTGTTATCGGTATTGATTTAGGTGGTACAAACGTACGTGTTGCGAAAATCACAGAAGATGGAGAAGTACTGCAGGAAATCAAAAGCCCTTCCTATGGGATGGAAGGTCCAGAAAAAGTAACACATAATATTATTTCGCTGGTAAAGAGAATTGATGACTATCAGAGCTGTGCTGGAATTGGAATTGGTGTTCCAGGGCCAGTAGATACAGTGAATCGTGTCATGAAGCTTTCCAGCAATCTGAAGGGATTTGTGGATTATCCACTGGCTGCTAAACTGGAAGAAGCAACTGGACTGCCAACTTACATGGACAATGATGCCAATGTAGCAGGTCTTGCAGAAGCACGTGTTGGAGCAGGCAAGCTTTATCCAATTGTGTACTATGTGACAATTTCAACAGGAATCGGCGGCGCTCTTTGTGTAGATGGAAAAGTGATTTCCGGAAGAAAAGGCTATGCAGGGGAAGTCGGTAATCTGATTATTGACCCTTATCGTGAACCATTCAACAATTTGAATGCAGGTGCAAGCGAATCAGAAGCATCTGGACGTGCACTGACACGCAAGGGACAAGCTGTCTTTGGTGAAGATAAGATCAATCATGCAGGCGATGTCTTTGCGCTTTATGAAAAGAAAGATCCAGAAGCTGTAAAACTTGTGGATCAGATGACAACGGATTTGGCTGTTCTGTTCTCTCACATTGCCTTGATTACAGATCCTCACATGTTTGTGATTGGCGGCGGTATGACGAAATCAAAGGAATACTGGTGGGATGCCATGATTGAAAAGTTCCAGGCTAGAGTTCATGGCGGCATGCGTGATGTCATTTTTGCCGAAGCTGAACTGGCTGAACCTGGCATTGTTGGTGCAGCAATGCTTCCGCTGTCACACGGCCTGTAGGATGGAGGATCATCTTGGACACAGATAAGACCTTTCATATTTCTGATGTCAAGAAGATGATGAGATGTCCAAAATTTTTCTGGAATGCGCTGCGTGAAGAAGCGCAGCCATTCCAGCCTTTTGCACGTCTGGATGAAGCAATTACTGAACTGGCGTGTAAAAAATTAGGGATTGAAGACTATTTTCTGGGACAGAAGAATGACACAACTGAATTGACTCAAAGCAAGCTGGATGAGGGCCTGTGGGTCGTTAAAGGACGATTTGAGTATCATCATCTTCGCATCAAACTTCCTATTGTCAAAAAGACAGAGGAAGGCCTGGATGTGTTTTTTGTGTTTATTGGAAACTTTCCAAAGGATGATGATGTTCAATACTATTCCAGCAATCTTTGGGTTATGAAACAGCTGGGATATAAGATTCATGATATTAAAATCATTCATTTGAATGGGAATTATGTTCGTCAGGATGAACTTGATGTAGATGAACTGTTTGTTGTGTCTGATACGTTTTATAATGACAAAGGAAGACCGACAAAAAACATTTATGACTATGTGATAAGCCGAATGCAGGATTTAAGTGAAACACTGGATTATATGCAGGAAATTGCAGTCAGCGATGAAGTGGCATCCATTCGTACCAAGAAATGTGTTCGCCGTTCAAAATGTCCATATTATGATTTGTGTTTTCCAAATGAGAAGCAGGAAGCAGACGATTCAATTTTGACGCTTGTTTCTTCACAATACAAATATGATATGGCAAAAGAAGGCATTGTTTCTTTAAAAGATGCAGATATTGACCGCATTGAAGGAACTCGTCAGCAGTTTGCTCAAATTATGGCTAGCAGAAATGGCGGATTGTTTGTAGATGAACTTCCATTAAGGCTGTGGCTGAGAGAAAACATCAAAGCTCCTGTTGCCTTTATTGATTTTGAATGGGATACTTATGCAGTTCCACCTTATCGCGGCCTTAAGCCATTTTCAGTGGTCTGTTTTGAATACTCAATTCATATGCTGAAAGAAGATGGTTCATTGGCGCATCATGATTTTATAGGAACTCAGGATTGCCGTGAAGAATTCATTGAAAACCTGATTCATGATATTGGCAATGCAGGAAGCGTGGTTGCGTTCAATGCCGAAGGGGCAGAAAAAATCCGTTTAAAAGAATTGGCAAATCAGTTCCCTAAATATCGCAAAGAATTAGAACATATTATAGATAAGATGGTGGATCTGGCTGTGCCGTTTCAGCTGGGAATGGTGTATGACGTGAAGATGAGAGGGCTGTATTCATTGAAAGTGCTGCTTTCTGTCTTCAGCGATTCTCTGTCTTATCAGGATCTTTCAATTCATCATGGGCTGGACGCTGTTTATTCATGGCGCATGATGGATAAAAAAGAAA
>JAFQKG010000065.1 GCA_017397025.1 Erysipelotrichaceae bacterium
ACTGTACTTTGTGATAACAATACATTCATTGATCAGTATCTTTTAGCTGAACCTGCACTAAGTTTTTTGATTGAAGTCAATGGGAAAAAGATTTTGTTTGATTTTGGTTATTCTGATGTTTACGCTAGGAATGCGGAGCGGTTAGGGATTGATCTGGATGAGGTTGATATGGCAGTGCTCTCTCATGGTCACAATGACCACACTGGCGGTTTGAGTGCATGGCATGGAAAGAGAATTGTGCTGCTTTGTCATCCTGAATGCATTGGTAAGACAGTGTTTGATGGTTTGGACATTGGCAATTCTCTTGGCATACAGGAAATGACAGAAAGATTTGATGTGAGATTTTCGAAAGAACCTGTTTGGATGACAGAGGACTGCTGCTTTTTAGGCGAAATACCTGCCATTACCGATTTTGAGCAGAGGAGCGCAATAGGAAAAAGATGGGATGAATGTGTCTGGAAAGATGATTATGTGATGGAAGATAGTGCACTTGCCATAAAGACGAAACATGGGCTATGGGTCGTGACAGGCTGCTCGCATGCAGGTATCTGCAATATCATTGAATATGCGAAACGGGTCACAAAAATGGATAAGGTTGCGGGAGTGATTGGTGGATTTCATCTTTTAAAACAGGATGAAAAGCTGAACAAAACAATACAGAAACTGAAGGAGTTTCAGATTGAACAACTGATTCCATGCCATTGTGTCAATTTGAAATCTAAGATTGAAATGTCAAAAACTCTTGAAATAGAAGAAGCAGGCTGCGGCTTGCAAATCAGTCTGGAGAATGAATGAGGTGAAATCATGACACAATTTGAAAAATTACTGAATCAGGTCTATGCAGCATGGCTGGGAAAATTGATTGGAATTCGTTTGGGAGCACCGGTAGAAAACTGGACTTTTGAACAGATTCGAGATACTTATGGCAAACTTGATGGCTATCCTGTTGATTATGGAGTCTTTGCCTCAGACGATGATGCCAATGGACCTTTGTTTTTTGTAAAAGCTGTAGAACGCTATGGAAAAAATGTTACTGCGGAGCAGATGGGTGAAACACTTTTAAGTGTGGCTTCAGTCGGTCATGGTTTTTTTTGGTGGGGCGGCATTGGTGTTTCGACAGAGGATACAGCTTATCATAATCTTTTAAAAGGCATCAAAGCACCTACATCAGGGAGTATTGAGGTTAATGGAAAAATCATGGCAGAGCAGATTGGAGGCCAGATTTTTTCTGACTGTTGGGGATATGTAAGTGCTGGAAATGCACAGCTGGCTAGTGATCTTGCGGCAAAAATGAGCAGTGTGACACACGATGGAGATGGCATTGAGGGTGGAAAATTTGTAGCGGCATGTATTGCGCTGGCGTTTAAAGAGACAGATGCGCGTACAGTAATTGAAAAGGCGCTGGCTTACTTGAATCCTGAAAGCGATTATGTGAAGTGTGTTTTGGATGTTATTTCAATGAAGGATGCCGGCATGAGTATGGAAGAATGCAGGAGCATCATTTTTGAGAAATACAGTTATGCAAACTATCCAGGAGTATGCCACATCATCCCTAATACGGCAATTATGATTATGGCTATGATTTATGGGGACAATGATTTCTCTAAGACATTAACAATGCTGTGTGAATGCGGATGGGATACGGACTGTACCTGCGGGAATGTGGGTTCCATCATGGGTGCACTTGTTGGCATTGAAGGGATTGACGAAAAATGGATCAAGCCGATTGATGACCTTTTGATATCCAGCAGTTCAATTGGTTCAAGAAATTTGGATACTGTTTCTGAAACTGCACTGTATTTTGCTTCGCTGGCTGCAAAACTGAATGACATTGAGATTGATGAAAAATACAGAAGAATGATAGAATCAAAAGAAACCATTTCTTTCTTTGATCTTCCTTATGGAAATCAAGGTTTTCAGACAAAAGAGAACCGTTACAGTTCTGTGCAGCTGAAAACAAATCAAAAGAGCTTGAAATGCATTGTTGCACAGGGATTCCCAAATAAAACAGGAAAAATTTATAAAAAGACTTATTTTGTACCTTCTGAAGTTTATGATGCACGTTATCAGCCAAGTATGTCGCCTAGACTTTATCCTGGTGAGACAGTTTCTTTTGTTTTAAGCAATCCGCATGAACTGCCAATGAAATTTCAGATTTATGCAATGGATGTGAATCACAATATGTATGTTGGGGAATGGTTTGAAGCGAAGGCTCAAAAGCAGGAAGTAAGCTGGAGAATTGATTGCCCAAAAGATGTTCTTTTGTGTGAATTTGGTCTGAATTTGTTGTATGAACAGCGCATTATGCATGATTTCTTCTTAATTCATGAGGTTAGAACTGATCATGTGTTTAATGTTGAAATTCACTGGAAAGATCAGTGCATGGAAGACTGGGGACTTGATTTTGGAGAAATCCCTTGGAAAGAAGTCCGTCAGTGCACAACACTCAAGAATCGTTCCTCAATCACTGAAAAAGGGCTATGGATTGAAGGAGATGGAATTATGTTCTCAGATGTGCGAGCTGAGCTAGTATCAGCAGAAGTTGAAGTTGAGTTTGAAGGAGAAATCGACATCATGCTCAGAGCTGAGGACTTCAGGCATTATCTAGGAGTAAGGATTTCGAAAGATGCAATTAGTTTTGTAAAGAGAGATGGAGAAAATACAGATGTATTAAGAGAATTCGGTGAAAAAAAGATTAATCAGGGAAAAAATACATTGAACTTCTCTGTGAAAAATGGTTTAATAAACGTGGAAATTAATCATTTATATCATTATGAAACCGAAACATCCCTCACAGAAATGAAAAAGGGAGCTTTCGGCGTTGTGTGCGATGAGAATTCCAGATGTCTTCTTTATGGTTGTAAATTAGAATCTATCTAATTTTCAATAAATATTATTTCATTCGGGAGGAAAAGGAAATGAAAAAGTTTTTAAGCTTGCTGCTGGCTGCAATGCTTGTTATGAGCATGGCTGCTTGCGGTACTGACACACCTGCTTCTGACGACACTCCAGCTGGAGACGACGAAGTATCTGAAGTAACAAGCGTAAGAATCCTGCTGCCACACATCGGTGACCAGTCTTACATGGACGTTACAGCTAATGCTGCTAAGCTGCTGGCTGCAAAGTACGGCGATGCTATGGACGTTCAGGTTGTTGAAATGGGCGACGATGAAGCTGACTGGGAACCTGCAAACATGCAGGCTGCTGATGAAGGTCATGACATCATTATCTCTGGTAACTGGCAGTATGAAGGTGCTATGCTGGCTGTAGCTGCTGAATATCCAGATATCATGTATCTGAACTTTGACTATTCAAGCGCTGAAGCTAACTCTTTGGACAATGTTTATGCAATCACTTATGCTGCACACGAAATCGGTTATTTGACTGGTGTTGTTGCTGGTGTTAAGTCTCAGACTGGTATCATCGGTGGTGTAGTTGGTCAGAACAACGCTGGTATGAACCAGTTCATGGCTGGTTATATCCAGGGTGCTGCTGATGCAAATCCTGAAATCAAAGTTATCATCACTTATGTAGGAAGCTATACTGACCCTGCAACTGCTAAGGAACAGACAATCGGTATGCTGAATGCTGGTGCTGACATCGTTTGGGGATGCGCAGGCGGATCTGGTAACGGTGTATTTGAAGCTGTTGCAGAAGCACGTGCAGCTGGCGATGAAACAGTATGGGCACTGGGTGTAGATACTGACCAGTATGTATCTATGAGCGCTCAGCCTGAACTGGCTAACACAATTTTGACTTCTGGTTTGAAGAACTGTGACGTAGCTATCACTAACGCTGTTACAGCTATGCTGGAAGGCACTGCTCCATTTGGTACTCAGGAAATGCTGGGTTATGCTACAGGTGCTGTAGGTCTGGCTGAAAATGACTACTATCTGGCTAACATGACTGAAGAAGAACTGGCAGCTGTTAAGGCTCTGACTGACAAGGTTCTGGATGGAACTACTAAGGTTGTAGATGAACTTGCTACTCCAGGTGTATTCGATAAGTACTACGAACAGTACGGTCTGAAATAAGAGTTAACCACTACTGGACATTCGGAATGCTCCATCAAAATGATGGAGCATTCTTTGCTTAAAAATTGAGGTGATAGAATGGAAGACATCATTTTAAAATTAGAAAATATTACCAAGATTTATCCAAACGGAACTGTAGCAAACAAAGATATCAACATTGAATTGAAAAAGGGTGAAATTCATTCCATTGTTGGTGAAAACGGTGCGGGGAAATCCACATTGATGAAAATTATTTTTGCGATTGAGAAACAGACAACCGGAAAAATCTATTATAAAGGTGAAGAAATTAATTTTGCGAATTCCATGGATGCCATTGCCAATGGTATCGGAATGGTCCACCAGCATTTTATGCTGATTCCATCATTTACTGTAGCTGAAAACATCGTTTTAGGTGCAGAGCCTAAAAAAGGTGCATTTATCGATAAAAAAGAAGCAGTTCGCGTAACACAGGAACTGGCTAAAAAATATAATTTTGACATTGA
This sequence comes from Erysipelotrichaceae bacterium, assembly GCA_017397025.1. Classification (GTDB taxonomy): domain Bacteria; phylum Bacillota_I; class Bacilli_A; order Erysipelotrichales; family Erysipelotrichaceae; genus RGIG1896. The sequence goes on from JAFQKG010000065.1 coordinate 4,517, forward strand.
TGTAACTCAGAAAGTATCTGAGCTCAACGTTTCTGCTAAGCAGAAAGTAGAAATTCTGAAGACTTTGTATCGCGATGCAGAAGTTATCATTCTGGATGAACCTACAGCAGTGCTTACTCCACAGGAAACTGAACAGCTGTTTGAACAGCTGCTGCAGTTCAAACAGATGGGACATACGATTGTGTTTATTTCACATAAGCTGAATGAAGTTAAGCAGATTTCTGATAGAATCTCTGTCATTCGCTTGGGTGAATCAAAGGGAACACATGAAGCCAAGGATGTTACGATTGAAAAATTAACTGAGTTGATCATTGGACGTAAACTTGAAACGTCTTATGATGAATATAGAAAACCAGTTGAACATCCAGAAATGATTTTGGATGTACGCAATCTGTCATTTAAAGACAGTGCGGGTGTTCCAAAAGTTAAGAATGCAAGCTTCTCAATCAAAGGCGGAGAAATTCTGGGAATCGCAGGGGTACAGGGCAATGGTCAGGAAGAACTGATCAAGGCAATTACTGGTCTGCTTCCTTTCCAGGAAGGAACAGTTAAAGTATGCGGTCAGGAAATTCAGAAAATGACCATTATGCAGAAGCGCAATGCGGGCATGTCTTATATTCCTGAAGACCGTATGATTGATGGCTGTGCAGCTGGTGCAAGTATTCAGGATAACATGATTTCTACAACGTACACAAAGAATACGTTGAGTGGAAAATTGTTCTTGAAAGGAAAGACAATCAGAAAGACTTCTCAGGATTTGATTGAACGTTTTGCGGTCAAGACAAATTCAGAAAAGGAAAAGGTGGGTGCTCTTTCTGGAGGTAACATTCAGAAAGTGGTTGTTGCTCGTGAATGGAGCACTGATCCTAAACTGATGATTGCAGAGCAGCCAACACGCGGTATCGATGTAGGTTCTGCAAACTACATCCACAAAGAACTGATTGAAATGAGAAATCAGGGCAAGGGAATTCTGCTTGTCAGTGCTGACTTGAATGAAGTCATGGCTCTTTCCGATCGTTTGATTGTTATGGATGACGGTAAGATTGTTGCATATTTTGATTCTTTGAAAGGTGTTACTGAAAGCCAGCTTGGTCTTTATATGCTGGGTGTAGAACACCACAGTGAAGAAGAAATCAGGAGGGCATGTTATGAATAAGAAAAAATTTAAATGGACAGATGAAGGCCCTTTTGAATTCCTGAGAATCATGGCTTCAATTGGTACTGCTCTTTTGGTGACATTCATTGTATTGTGCATCGTAACAAAGAGCTTTGCCCTTGAACTATTTATTGATTTATTGACTTATCCTACACAGAAGATGCTGTATTTCGGATATGTTTTGGTAAAAATGGTTCCTCTGTGCTTTGCGGGTCTTGCAACTTTGCTTTATTTCCGTACTGGACTGTTTAACCTGAGTACAGAAGGTGTATTTTATATCTCTGGGGTTGTTGCAACATGGTTTGCAATCAATCCAAACATTATGACCGGTAATGAAATCGTGGACTCTGCCATCTGTATTTTGGCTGCTGGTGTCTCTGGTGCACTTATTGCATTGATTCCTGGTTTCTTGAAGGCGAAACTGAATGCAGATGAAATGGTTATTTCATTGATGATGAACAGTATTCTGTTTGGTATTGGATATTATATCGTATTGAATTACCTGGCAATCGGCGGTATTACAGGTACTGCATCTGCTGACTTTATTGATACTGCTCGTTTGACAAAACTGATTCCAAAGACACAGGTTCACACTGGTCTGATTATCATGTTTGTGATGGTAGCCTTGGTTTATATTCTGCTGTTTAAGACAAAACTTGGATATTCTATTCGTATGACAGGCTTGAACAAGAGTTTTGCTAAATACTCAGGTATGAGCGCATTTGGACTCTTTATGACCGTGCATCTGCTTGCTGGATTTATTGGAGGTATGGGTTCAGGTGTTGAATTGATGGGGCTCTACAAGAAGTTCTCATGGTCACAGCTTCCTGGTCTTGGATTTACAGGTGCTTTGATGGCTAACATCGGGAAGAATCATCCAATTGGTGTTCTTCTGGCTGCTTTCGGCATCAGCTATCTGCGTGCAGGTGCTCAGCTTTTGGCAAATTCAAACCCAGTTATTGATATCAGTATGATTTCAATCGTTGAAGTTATTCTAACATTGCTGATTTCTTCTCAGTACTTCCTGAGAAAGTGGAGAGGCAAACAGATGTTGAAGGAGGAACAGAAGAATGGCTAATATCATGGATTCTTTCTTGAGTGCAACTTTCCTGTTCATCGTCATTCGTGTCGGTGTTCCTCTGTTGTATGCCTCAATGTCTGCTTATGTTGCTTCTATTGCTGGTATTCCAAATATCGCAGTTGAAGGGATCATGATTTTCGGCGCATTGTTTGGTGTATACTTCTCTGCAATCACTGGAAGTGCATGGCTTGGGCTTCTGGGCGTGATTCTGATTGGTGTAGTGATGGCGCTTGTCATGGCTTTCTTCACAATGAAGATGAATGCAAGTCCTATTATGATTGGTATTGCATTGAACCTGTTTGCAACTGATTTCTCTGTATGGCTTTTGATGCTGTGGACCGGAACTAAAGGAACAACTGCAACTTTGCCATCGAAAGTATTGCCAACAGTAAATATTCCTGTAATTAAGGATATTCCTATTTTAGGTGAAATTATCTCAGGACATTATTTCTTGACTTATGTATGTATCGCTCTGGCAGTCTTTATCTACATTCTGGTCTACAAGACACCATTTGGTCTGAGAATGAAAGCTTGTGGTCTGGATGAACATGCAGCTGAATCAGTTGGTATTAAGGTCAACAAGGTTCGTTTGATTGCAATTATTATGTCTGCTGTACTGGCTGCACTGGGCGGAGCTTATCTGTCCATGGGCTATATGTCTATCTTCTCAAGCAATATGACTGCTTCACGTGGATGGACTGGTATTGCGGCAAATGCAGTAGGTGGAGGAAACTTCCTCATCGTTGTATTAACGACGGTCGTATTCTCATTTGCACAGGGTGTTGTCAACCGTTTGGCTCTGACTGCACTGCCTTCAGAACTGGTCAACATTATCCCTTATGTCTGCGTTATGCTGGCAATGATCTTCCTTTCTATCAAAGAAATGAAGAAAAACAAAGCTAACTAAAGAAAATTCATTGAATGACTTCTTGCAAGAGATTTTTTGGCACATGCAGTATACTTTTGAACAACTATCCCGAATTGAAAGAAAATATAAAATGCATGCATCCTGAAGCAGCTTGCAGGGAAAAGATTTATAGAATAGTAAAGAAGACGAGTTGAGGCTCGTCTTCTTTTGGTGTGTTGTGAAAAAAGAGATAATTTGATAAAATACAAATAAATTGAGGAGTTAACAGCATGATGATCTTGTTGTGATGATCATTATACTGAGTTTAACTGGTGTTGCCGCTTTAGTGAATCGCCACCGAAATATAGTATATGAAGGCACTTTGGAAGGCAAGAGCATTGTCTGGTTGCGTGAGAGCTTCATTGTGGATATTCCCTGTGAAAAAGGTCTCGATTTAAGAGAAGAAGGATTAAAACCATTTTCTGCATGGCTGTATGCAGATTCAATCAATCCAGTTTTAAAGACCATTAAGAATCCAGAACTGTATTACATAGAGTGGATAACGGAGGCAGATTCTGGGGAGCCAATGTCTGTGCATGTGATTGAAAAGAATGCATTACCTCAGACAGTTGTCATTCATTTAGAAGAAGCGACAGTATTTGATACCATTGATGGTATTAATGTTTCCTACAATGCTCCAACAGGCGATGAATCTTTTATGCTTCGGCTTCAAAATGGCAACAGAATCATTCAGCTTCAGTTTAACTATACACTTTTAGATGATTTAATTCATGTTCTTAACAAAGCATGGAATAAAATAAAAGAATACGGAGAATGAATATGAAAGAAAAAGTTCAGAAATGTTTAGATGAAATGTCAATCAAAACAATTGAGTTAGGAAGAAAACTTTTTGAAACACCAGAATTGGGATTCAAAGAATTCAAAACGCGTGAAATTCTAATAAAAGATCTTAAAGAAGCTGGATTTGAAATTGAACGTACATTCGCAAGAACTGGATTTTCTGTTTCGTTGGGATCTGGTCATCCTCATATTGGGTTGATTGCGGAACTGGATGCAATTCCTACATTGGGGCATCCTCAGGCTGATTTGAATGATCAAAGTGCAGCACATACCTGTGCTCACAGTACACAGTGTGCCATCATGACCAGTGTCATCAAAGCCTTAAAAGAAGTGAATGTGACTGAATTTGATGGAAAAATCACTTTGTTTTTTACACCTGCAGAAGAATTTACAGATATGGCATTTCGACGTGAGCTGATCTCTAAAGGAGAAATTGCTTATCCTGCAGGAAAGATTCAGATGCTTCATGAAGGGATTTTTGATGATGTGGATTTGTGTCTGCATCTGCATGCGATGGGCAATGATGAGTATAGGTTTGCCAGCGATTCACATCTGGCTGGATTCATTTATAAGAAGTTTACGTTCGTTGGAAAAGCTTCTCATGCAGCAGTTTTGCCTCATCTTGGTGTGAATGCTCTGAATGCATTTACCCTGTTTCAAAGTGCAGCAGGTATGTTAAGAGAAACATTTGTGGATGAAGACAAGAATCGTTTTCATGGCATTGTGACAGAAGGTGGTCAGACTGTGAATTCCATCCCTGAACGAGTTGTTTATGAAGGCTATGTCCGTTCATTCAATACATCAAATATGAAGCTGTTAAGCGATAAATTGACACATGCAGCCAAGCACTGTGCCGAAGCACTTGGTGCAGAATGCATTGTGGAAGACACACCAGGATATCTGCCATTTAAGCCTTGTCATGAATTGTCCCTTGCAGTGGAAGAAAATATGCTTCATTTCTGTCAGCCAAAAGAGATTCTGCATGATGAAAAGAGTGTGGCAGCAGGAGACATTGGAGATTTAGGATTGTTTGTGCCAACGATTCAATTTGGCTATGGTGGAGTTGGCGGTGTGATTCATGGAAAGAACATGTTCATTGAAGATGAAGAGCGTCTTTACATTGAATCTGCAAAGGTTACAGCAATGACAGTCATTGATTTGCTTCAGCATCCAGACAAAACAAAAAGAATTCTGGAGAGTTTTACACCTCAAATGACTAAAGAAGAATATTTTAATTATTTGAATTCTAAATCAATGAAAAATTCAACACATTACTAAAATCTAACTCTTTTTATGATATGATGTGCACATAAGGAGTGATGAAGATGAAGAAATTGTGGATACTTTTGGTTTGTGGTTTGATGCTTTGCGGCTGTGGTTCAAAACAAAATGATGATTCTTCAGTGAATCCAACTCCAACACCATCAGACACACAAGAACAGACGACAACAGTAAAGCTCAGTGAAAAACTTCCTGAGTCAGTCAAAGAAATCAGTATTTTTGTGGAAACAAGCACAGAAAATATTGAAATCAAATTTAAAGATGAAGAAGTTAAAAACGTGTTAAATCAGCTGAGAGAAATGGAAGTCAGTGAAGAATTTGATGCTTATAGCGGCTCTGGCGCATTGTCTTATCGTTTGACGTACGTAGATGAAACAGGGGCTGAACATGATCTGGTTGAAAACGGCAACGTTCTTCGCCTGGCAGATGGATCAAAGACTGGTCCTTTAAGTGATACAGGGTTGATTCATGAACTGGTAATGAACATGGATTGGGTTGTTTCCATTTCTACCTATGAAATGTTGACTCCATTATCCATCGAAACAGATAAGTATACAGTAGAATGCAAAAAGGGTGCAACTTCGATCTATGATCTGGCATATTTGAAAGATGCAGGATTTGATCCATTCGCACTTGGATTTACTGTGACTGTCGACGGTTCAGACCTGGTGCTGGCTGAAATGCCGGAAGAAGGAGATTATCTTTTGATTTTATCCAAAGATGGAGCATCTTATCAGCTAAAAGTCACAAGTACTGTGAAATAAAACATCATCCTCCAGAGATGGAGGATTTCATTTGTGATAGAATAGAGTCAGGAGATAAAAATATGCAGCTGACTGATTTTGAACTTGATTGTATTCGATTTTATATGGGTGATCCTGAAATAGTGGCAAGAGGAGATTTTCTTGGCGGTCCTAAGGCATACAATACCATCAATGCACTTCTCCATGAAGGAATTGTCAATGAACTGGACAAGATTGCAGACGGAAAACCAATTGAAGTGTTGAATCAGAAGCACTTAAGACAAATGATTATCTTGATTCAGACCATTGATGATGCAATGAAAAAAGTGAAGAACTCGAAGAGCCCTTTGGTCACTTATCGTGTGGATCGAATCGCAGAAATTGAATCTATTAAAGAAAGAAATAGGATTGAGGGATTTTACTCCACTTGTAAAGCAGGTTTTCTCAATGAATATGCCAAAACAAAACAAAATGTTGTCTTGATGGAAATAGAACGTGAACCAGATGTACCTTTCCTTGATTTTGAAGAGCTATTTCAAAATAGATACGCAAAAAAAGAAGAAGCTGAAATTTTGCTCCCATTTGACTGTGAAGTAAAACATATTAGACAATTAAAGTGCTCTGCTGAAGAAAAGGAACGATACCGCGATTTAAATGGGAATGTTCCTTGCGGTAAATATGCATTATTGATTGGAAAGAGAAAAGAGGATTCGCAAACCGAGAAGAAATCTTTAGAAGAACTAGTGAAGGAAGACAATGCCCAAAAAATCAATCAGCTTCTTCAGAAACTGACGAAAGGAAAAAGCTTGAGCGAAGAAGAGAAACAATTTTATGTCAACTGGAAAAAAGAATTGAAAAACACATTAGAAAACGCAGGATGATACCTGCGTTTTCTAATATTGAATAGAAGCTAAGAGCTGATCAGCACTTTCTTTATCAAGTAGTGCAGCGATGATTGCATGTGAGAATTCAAAGGCAGCACCAAGCCCCTTTGCTGTAATGATATTTCCATCCTTTACTGCTTTCTCAGAAAGGACAACTGCATTTTTTAAATTGTTTTCAAACCCTGGGAAACAGGTTGCTTTTCTGTTTTCTAATAGATGCAGCACACCAAAGACAGAAGGTGCAGCACAGATGGCAGCTAGGAGCTTGCCATTTTCATAATGAGACATTGTGAGTTCGGTGATGGCTTTAGATTCCATCAGATGGGTAGTTCCTGGCATGCCGCCTGGCATAACAATGCAGTCAAATAGTTCATTTTGAACATCATTGATCATTTTGTCTGCTTTTACAGTGATATTGTGTGAACCTGTGATTTCATCTGTGTTATGAACTGAAACGATGAATGTTTCAATGCCAGCACGTCGAAGTAGATCAATTGTAATGAGGGCTTCACATTCTTCAAAGCCAGGTGCTAAAAATACAGCTGCATTTTTCATGATTTGTTCTCCTTGTTTATCTGTTTCAGACAGCGAGTGCGTTTTGGCTCTGCCTGTTGGTAGGTGATTTGAAAGCGATTCATTAGTGTTTGAAACTCTTGTTCAGCTTCTTCAAGATGTTCAACATCAATTTCAAATTCAATTTCATAATCTTTGATACCGCAGTATTCGTTTTCATCCAGACATAATTCTCCATAGGTCAGCTGTACACTTCTTCTAATGGTGTGAAGTGAACCCATGACAGTAAAAGGACCAGTGATGTGAAACTTCTGAAACAAAGCAGTCAGTTCTGGGTGATTCAAAGCTTCAGGGGAGTTTTCTTCTAGATAGAGTTCATATTCCTGATGACCTTGCTTGGATTTCTGTTTCATGGTAAAGAGATGTTTTCCATCAATGTCGCGAATTCTAATCGCAAATCCCATGGATTTTAAAGAAACAATTTCAGATTCATAATAGACATTTGTCTGATCATGAACGGTTGCTTCAGGATAGGCTTTGCACAATTCCTGGAAAACGGATTCACTGATCAGAGTTTTAAATTCGATTTCATGGTTGGTATGCATAAGACCTCGCTTACTGGATTATCTTTTCCATGGAAACATGTTGGATATTCGCTTCTTCATAGATGTCACTGATCTCGTGGAAGCCGCAGTTCAGATAGAAGTCTCTGGCTGTCAGCTGGGCATGAACTTCAATTTTTCCTTTTTCTTTCACAATAGGAAGAGTTTCTGCAAAACTCATCAGTGCTTTTCCAATATGATTTCTGCGAAATGGTTTTAAAACAGCGACACGTCCAATGACAACTTTGTCATCATGAACAAGAATTCTTAGACATCCTGCAGGTTTCTGGTTGAGTGTTGCCAGAACATGGATGGCAGTATCATCTTTTTCATCCATTTCTATGATTGTATCTACGTTTTGTTCACGTACGAAGACTTCAGCACGAATTCGAACAATCTGAAAGAATTCGGACTGGTTTTCTGCAATTTTAATCTGCATGGTGATGCTCCTTTCAAATCTGATATCTTTATTATAGAACAAATTTATAGCAAGACAAAGAAAAGCTGTAAAGAAATGAGTTTTGATGAATGTGATTTTATGGTATCATAATGAAAGAGGTGATGAGTATGCGAAGATGGCATTCTCTATTGGAAATCTTCTTGTTCCCGCTGAAACTTTTGTTTGTGGGAGTGATTTTAATTGCACTGAGTTCTCTGGTGCTGAATGCAAACACCAGTGTGTTTTTCTCCATTCGAAACAACACAGTAATTATTTTTGCAAATCTGTTGAAAACGGCAGGGAATTTTATTGTGACTAATTTTCCGTTTTTTGTTATGCTGAAAATGCTTGCAAGGCGAAATGGACAGGGAGTAGGAGTTGTTTCTGGGGTTCTGGGATACATTGTTTTTTTGACAGTGACGATGTTTATGGCCCCTCAGAATTTAGCATCTGCAGCTTATGACAATATCCTTGGCTTATCACTGAATACTGCTTCCATGAATGGAATGAGCGGACTTATCCAGTATCCGCTTCAAACAGGTCTTCTTGGTGCAGTCTGTGTTGGTCTTGTATCTCGTATTGCTTATCAAAAAAGCAGAGGAAAACTTCGCTATGGACTGTTTTCATTCATTGATCGTGATACGTATGCATTGATTTTAGCAGTGTTCTATTCATTGCTTCTTGGGGTTGGCTTTTCAATTTTGTGGCCATATTTAATCAAGGCTTTGTATTTGGTGTTCCAGTTTATTGCTTCTGATATTTCTAACCCAATCAATATGTTTGTTTATGGTCTTTTAGACCGCACGCTTTCTGTGCTGAATCTTGGAGGTATTGTACGCTATACATTCTGGTTTACAGAAATGGGAGGCTCATGGCTGGATATGACAGGCACTAGTTATGCTGGTGATGTTGCGGTATGGATGGCTCAGGCAGCGAGAAATCTGTACCCAACTGGATTTGGACGTTTTATTACTCCATATTATGTACTGAATCTGTTTGCGATTCCTGGCATGCTTTTTGCACTCTACACTACCTTTACAGATAAGATTGAAAAACGCCGTGTTCGAATTTTGTTTCTGATTGGAATTCTGGTTTCACTTTTGACAGGTGTGACTTTGCCTTTGGAAATCATGCTGATGGTGACAGCTCCATTGCTGTTTGGAATGCATATTTTTATCACGGGTATACTTTTTGCTGTCTGTCAGGCAATGAATTTGAATTTGGGATTTAGCTTCGCAGGTAAAACTGCTGCAGCGATGCCGGGCAATCTGTTTGATTTACTGGTGTACATTCGAAATATCAATGCTGTTTCAACTATTCAGGGAATTTTGATTCTTGGTCTTATCAGCTTTGTGGTCTATTTTGTTATTACGAAACTGTATTATACTTTCCTTGCACTGGATTTGTTTAATACTGGACTGACACGCAAGAAAGTGGATGGTTTCTCAGTGGCTGTTGGAGGGATTGAAAACATCAAGATGGTTAATTCATCCCCATTTAGATTGTATGTCCAGGTATATGATTCTAATTTAATTGACTATAATCAATTTAAGCAGCTGGGGGCATCAAGAATTCTTGAAACACGTGCAGGCTATGCGATTGACTTTGGGGCAGGAAGTACCATTTATCGTCGTGAATTGACTAAGCGAATGAAGGAATGTAAACGAAGAATTGGGGATTAGTTGTATTTCCCTGGAAATAGAAAACATCGCAGAAACGAATTCTGCGATGTTTTTTTAACAATCATTTCTTCGGCATTGGTAAATGATGGTCAAGATACAACCCATTCCTGCAAGAAGCATGGTGTAAAAGAAGAAAGTGAAACCAAGTGCTAAGTCGAACA
>JAFQKG010000066.1 GCA_017397025.1 Erysipelotrichaceae bacterium
CTAAATGCTTCTTCTTTTTCTTTCTAAGTAGGAGGATCATTTCATGAAAACTGTAACTTTATCAAATCGCTTCTATTATCATGAACTGGATGAACAAGATGCACAAGCTATCAAAAATGACATCCTTCTATACAATCAAATATTGCATAAAGCGTATAAATACTTGACTCTGAAGTTTCAGGGAATCCCTTGGAATTTTGAATCGCTTCAAAAAGAAATCAAAGGACAATATCATACAAATGACTATTTTCCTTTGTCTGCAATATGGAAGGCAAAGCATGTGTTGAAATGCCGCTATGAACAGTACCAGAAAGCGATACAACAGAAACAAAATCAACTGAAAAGAATCGAAGCTAAGATCAGTGAGAAACAGAAAGAAATTGATAAAATCGATATAAAACTGAAAAAGCTCATTGAAAAGACAAAACAGGGAAAACAGACTGAAAAGGATTATCTGAAGGAAATGCAGGAGCTGAGACCGAAAAGAAAAGTATTGAAGAATCAGATGTCTCAGCTCATCTTCAAAAAGAACAGAACACTACAGATCATGGATCGTCCCATGTCCTTTCAATGCTTTGGTGGAAAGAGAGCAGCACGAGCTAGAGCGAAAGCAGAGATTTCTCATGAAGAGTTTCATAACAAAAGAAACCATCTGATTTCAGTGTGTGGAAGAAGACAGGGAAAGTATTCTAATAATCTATTCAAGCTTCATGTGGATGAAGGATTTCTGATCTACAGATGCAGCTCAGAAAATAGGGAAATCAAATTAAATATCAAGTTTCATCATGATGCTGAACATCTCATCAAAGCAGTAAAGATGAAACACAATACACCAGGCAAAACAGTACAATATGATCTGATAGACCATGGTGACTATTTCATCATCAGAGCAGTAGTAGAAAAAGAAGATGAAGAGATAGAATTTGACAGAAGTACAGGAGCAGTAGGGATCGATATCAATGTGGATCATATTGCGTTATGTGAAACAGACAGACATGGAAACTGTGTGAAGCTCAAAACGATCAAGATGCCTTTGAAAGGTAAGAGCACCAATCAAAGAAAACACATCATCAGGAATGTGGCAAAAGAAGCAGTGCTGGAATCAGTGAGAAGCAATAAACCGTTTGTCATAGAGAAATTGGACTTCAACAAGAAGAAAAGCATGATGATGTATGAAAGTAAAAGAAGGAATCAGACACTCTCAGAGTTTGCATATACACAAATCACAGAAGCACTCAAAAGCAGATGCAGAAAAGAAAGAATCGCGATAAAAGAAATAGATCCTGCCTATACAAGCAGGATCGCAAGAGATAAGTACATGAAACCAATGGGATGCAGTATCCATATGGCAGCATCGTATGTGATCACACGAAGGGGATGTGGATATGTTGATGAGATATAAGAAAAGAAAGTAAGCGAATAAGTAAACAAAACTAAAAAATAAATCATTTCAACCTGTGCTGGATTTACATCACTGGAAGATGATGTACTTTGAGACAGGATGAACTTGGAATGATTTTAATCACAATGATTCTTTCAACAGATCAGCTTCGATAAAGGCTTAAAAGCAGGAAGAAAAGATGGTTGAAAGATACTGATCTGGCAAGATACAGATCAGGTCATAGCTTAACACTATGAAAAATGACGAATTATTTTAATTCGTCACTATCTTGAAAAGATAGGTTTCGATAAAATGTGCTACACCATCCTGTGATACAGGATAATCAGTAATGTGTGTAGCTGCAGCCTTGCAGTCGTCGCTGCCATTTGACATGCATACGGCAACACCGCTTTCTTTCAAAAGGGAGATGTCATTGCTCATATCACCAAAGGAGCAAACTTCTTCTTTGGCGATGTGATGTCTTTTACAGAATTCTTTCAAGAGATTTCCTTTTGAAGAATCTTGGTGGCAGAATTCAAACATAGTTGTTTCTGTTTTAAAGCCAATAAAACCTTGTAGTGTATAGGAGCTGACTCGTTCTTCAATGGCAGGCATGTCTTCAGCTTTTACTCTGAAGCTGATTTTAGGAGATTTTCCTTTCCAGAAGTCGGAATCATCTTTCACGATATAGTCAGGTTTTTTGTTTCGAATATAACGATTGCTGGCTTTTTGAGCTTCATTGTTTTCTCGAATGTAGCTGACGCCATCTTTAAGACAATGAGGTTGAGATTCAAAGGGGCTCATGATTTCAATGCACTGTTTTAACCAGTCTTCTTCCATTTCATAGAAGATTTCTTCTTTGTTTAAAAGATGATCGTACATTTCTGAGCCATTCATCCCAATCAGAACATCACAGTGAATATTCCAGTCTTCTGCCAGCTGCTTCAGCATCAGAGTTCCTCTTCCTGATGCAAGACCAAACAAAATACCTCTTTTATGGCATTCATCAATGATCTCTTTTGAATAACGGGTCAGCGGCTGGTGCTTTACGACTAAAGTATTATCAATGTCACAGACAATTAATTTGATGTTTTTCATCATTTTTCCCCTTTTGTGATGAGTTACTTTGAACTGGATTTTGGTGTTGGAAGTTTGTCTTTAAAATTGTTTTCTACATAGTGTGCAACAGTAGAAACAATTGTGATTTTTTCATTGCTGAATGTTGTGATTGTCCATTTTCCAAATGGAAGTGAAGAATTGCTGAACATCTTTTTGATGCTTCTGAATTTAACAAATCTGTCATTAGCGACAAATCCTTCATCGTTGTAGTACATTCTGGCAATAAAATAAGAGCGATAACTTTCTGCTAGAAACAGAAACCCCAGCAGCAAGCCGATGTTCAAGATGTTGTCATTTTCGCTTTGAAAACCTAAATATGCACAAATCAAACAGACAATCATCAGAATAGTAAGCATCACAATAGGTTTTTGATAATAAGCATGTTCTTTGCACTTATGGATTCTAATCAATTCATCCATGTTATTTTTGTATTTTCTGGTTTCAAAAAAAGTTGAAACCAAAACAAAAATTCCAATAGCACAAATGATAAGAGTTAAAGTCATATAGTCCCCTGCTTTCTAAAGAATCTGAATCAATTATAGCATAATCAAAGAATGTTGATAATGAAAACGAATCAAACGTAAAATATTATGTTATAATTTTCTCAATAAAGAATCGCTGAGGGGAGGACAAATGATGGAAACTTGGCTGAATTATTTTGAAACGATGCAGGAAGTTGTAGAGAAGGTAAAGACAACACAGCGTGAAAATATTCTGAAAGCTGCTCAGATCCTTGCTGATACAACTGAAAAAGGCGGAATTATTTATGGCTTTGGTACAGGTCATTCTCATCTAGTGGTGGATGATGCTTTTTGGAGAGCAGCTACACCAGCCAATTACTGTGCTCTTTTGGAGCAAAGTGCAACGGGCAGTTTTGAAATTACAAAAAGTTATCATATTGAAAACATGTATGGACTGGGAAAGATGATTGTAGATTATCATCGCATTACACCTAATGACTGCATGATTATCATTTCAAATTCAGGAAATAACATTGCACCTGTTGATGCTGCATTGCGTGCAAAAGAAAAAGGAATTCCTGTTATTGCGATTACTGCAGTTGAGTACAGCAATTTTCTGAAATGCAAGCACAAAGATGGTGTTAAGCTGAAAGATGTAGCAGATGTTGTGCTGGACAACTGTTCACTGATTGGAGATGCTGCTGTTGAAATTGAAAATTTCCCAATGAAAGTTGGATCAACAAGCACATTGCCAAATGTTTTCCTTCATAATGCGATTTTGTGTGAAATGGTAGATATTCTGGTGAAACGCGGCTTTACTCCAGATGTCTATTACAATGGACATATGGCATTTATGGATGAAAATTGTGCTGATCACAATGATAAGTTGGTGGATAAGTATTTCTACCGTATTCGCAATCTGTAGGTGAACTGTATGGCAAATCAAACAAGAATCAATGAAATTGAACATGGCTTGATTGTTTCATGTTATGCAGATCCAACTATCAATCCATATATGGACAATTCTGAAGCAATGAAATGTGTTGCTCAAAGCTGTGTAGCTGGCGGTGCGAAGGCAATTCGAACAAATCTGGAACATGTGGCAGCTATTAAGTCTGTGATTGATGTTCCTCTAATTGGAATCAAGAAAATCTATAAGGGGCAGGATGAATTGAATTCCAGTTTCAGAATCACTCCAACCATGAGGGAAGTAGATCTTTTAGTGGAAGCTGGAGTAGATGGCATTGCGATTGATGGAACTCAAAGAGAAAGATATGATGATTTGACATTGGAGGAATTTGTTGCAGCTATCAAGGAAAAATATCCGCAGATTTTTGTTGTGGCTGATATTTCTACGGTGGAAGAAGGAATAAGAGCCCATCAGGCAGGGGCTGATGCAGTTGGAACTACTTTGTCAGGATATACGCCATATTCTAAAAATCCAATTCTGTTTGGGACAATTCCATCTCCTGATCCAGATTACGAAATTATTCAGGAACTGAGAAAAGCTGGGATTGATCGTGTCATTGCAGAAGGAAGAATCAATGATGGAACAAAGATGAGAAAATGCATGGATGCCGGTGCTTATAGCGTTGTCATCGGTACTTCTATCACAGAACCTAAAAAAATAGTCAAGACTATTTTGTTTGATGCTGAAATGTAAGAGGGTAATATTATGGGAGAATTAACAGGAATCATTATTGCAGTTGTTGCGTTGGGATTGTATTTTGGAAGAAACTTTCTCAATAATAAACTGTATAATGACTTGATGAGTGTCATTGGTAAAGATGAAGAAAAATTCAATAAATTAATTAACAGTTTTGCAGTAAAAATGTCATTTCAGCCATTTAATCGTGATTATATGACGCTAAACCATTACATCATGATGGAGAATGATGAAAAGGTGGAAAAATGGTTTAATGATCTGGATGCACATAAGCTGAATCAGAAGCAGACTTTGAATCTCTATCAGAAAGTCTTTATGTATTATGTCAAAAAGAACAATGCAGCAAAGGCAAAAGATGTATATGGGCGTATTTGTAAATATGTAGATGAAAAAGGACTTCCAGAAGCCATTAAAGAAAGTTGCGAAAAAGACATTTTAGTGTATTTGGACAAAAATCCAAAAGTTTTGAAAACACTGGATAAGATGCTGGAAGAAGCCAGCGATGATGCAAAAGCTTTGCTTTATTTGGAAAAAACATATGTGCTGAAGTACAATCGTCGTATGGATGAAGCGTTGAAAACGATGCAGAAAGTCGTTGAATACACATCAAACCCAAACCAGAAGAAAGTAATGCAGGATCTTTTGGACAGCAATCTGGAAGCACTATAATAAAAAGGTTTAGCGCATGTGCTAAACCTTAATTTTGTTTGAAGTTCATTTTGTCGAAGATGTAGTCATAGGTCATTTCTTTTGCGTGGGCAATTTTCTTGGAATCAAACAGACCGACACGTGTCACCAGAAGATCAGCAACATACATCTGACTGATCTGTGGAATCATGCTTCCAGCTCCAATGTGACCGCCTTTTGACTTAATCAAAAGATGATATGTGCTGAGTTTTGCCAAAGTGGAAACGACAGATGAAGTGATGCTGATGATTGGGACATTACGGCTTTTGAGAATCTCTGCAATATGAATGGTATCTAAAGATTCACCTGAATGACTGAATAGAATAGCAACGTCTTTTTTTCCTAGCTGAGCCAAGTAAATGGATTGGAAATGAGTGTCTTTTAAAGAAATACCATTGAATCCATTTCTTAGAAAGCGCATGGCGCAGGATTCTGCAGGAACGCCTGAATTACCTACTCCAGCACAGAAAATGACATCAGCATCGTAGATGAGTTTTCCAATAGAGTCAAGCTGTGCATAGTTTAAATTTTGGATGATGTATTCGATTGCTTCCTGTATATTTTTATAGATGTCAAAAACAAAAGATTCTTCATTGATCTGTGCACTTTCTGAAACTTCTTTTTGTATTTCGATTTTGAAATCATGAAAAGAATCAAAGTTGATTTTTTTGCAGAATCTGAAAATGGTTGCTTCACCGCATTGCACATTTTTAGCTAATTCACTCAGAGTTAAAGAACCAACGTTTAAAAAGTTGTCTAAGCAATAGCGGGCAACTTTTTTTTCACTTTTGGAAAAAGAATCAAAATTATTACGAATACGAAGATAAAGTGACATAAAGACTCCTTTCATAAAGGGAAATGGATGATGTTTGCAGTAGAAGCTATGAATGTGTTGAGATTATTATATCATGCATTTTTGAGATTGCTACATGCAGCTGTAGTTTTTGCTTGATTTTGTAAGGGGATATTAACGAAAAACTCCGAATCTAAGATAATTTCGGAGTTTTTTGGAACAAACAATGAAAGGAATGGAGAAAGTGCTTTAGGAATAGAATGAATTGTATGGAAGGACTAAGTTTTGGCTTTGGAACGAAAAAGGTTTGGTTAAATGAATGAAATGGAAGATTATGTGCTATGGATGAAGGAGGTAAAGTAAAAATCACAAAATTCTCACATAAAATGATTGAAAATAGAAAGCGCTTACTATATAATGAGAGTACGGAAAAAACTCCAATTGATTTAAAAATGGAGTTTAGCGAAACAGGAGGTTTTCATGGAAAACAAAAAATTACTTGACTCTC
The DNA here is from genome assembly GCA_017397025.1 of Erysipelotrichaceae bacterium. Classification (GTDB taxonomy): domain Bacteria; phylum Bacillota_I; class Bacilli_A; order Erysipelotrichales; family Erysipelotrichaceae; genus RGIG1896. Next base: position 6,616 of record JAFQKG010000066.1, read on the forward strand.
TTCGCGGTAAAGTGATTGTTTCATGTCAGGCTAATGAAGCAGACAATCCGTTCAACGATCCACAGGAAATGGTTCGTATGGCTAAAGCAGGCGCTTTAGGTGGCGGTGCTGGTTTCAGAGCAAACATGCCTGAAAATGTAAAAGCAATCAAGGAAGCTTTACCTGAGTATCCAATGATTGGTATCTGGAAAGTAGTTACTGAAGGATGCGATGTTTACATTACTCCTACAATGAAAGAAGTTGACGTTCTTGTTGAACTGAAGTCAGAAATCATTGCAGTCGATGGAACAGACAGAGACAACTGTGAAGGCAGAAAAGCTTATGAGCTGATTCGCGACATTAAAGCAAAATATCCAAATCAGATTGTGATGGCTGATATCGCTACATTGAAAGAAGCACATCTTTCTTATGAAGCTGGAGCTGATATCATCTCTACAACACTTTCAGGTTATACAGAAGATTCTAAAGAAAAATACGCACTCGGTACTGACTTTGAATTGATTCGTGAAATTCGCCGAGAAATCCCTGATGCATTCATCAATGCAGAAGGACGTATCTGGACTCGTGAAGAAGCTGTTGAAGCTTTCAATTGCGGTGCTGATATGATCGTTGTTGGAACAGCAATTACAAATCCTGCGAAGACAACTGAAAGATTTGTGAAATTTGTCAACGAAAAGTTGAACAAATAAAAAGTAATTAAAAGTGTGTAACCTAGAAAGGAGGAAAATTTATGCAACTAGGAAGCGCAATTTTATTATCTGCACTATGTGCATTCTTTGGTTGGACTAACTATGGTTTCGTTAACCTCGGAACTACTAGACCAATCATCTGTGGTACTTTGGTAGGTATTATTTTAGGGGATGCTTACACAGGTATCGTTATTGGTGGTACACTGCAGCTTGTTTATCTGGGTGTTCAGGGTATTGGTGCCGCAATTCCTGTAAACTCAACTACAGCTACTACAGTTACTACTGCATTGACAATCGCAACAGGTGTTCCAATGGAAACAGCTATTGCACTGGCAGTTCCTGTATCAGTTATGGGTCAGCTGGGACGTATGGCAGCTTGGACAATTAATGCTCCAATCATGCATATCGCTGATAAACTTGCAGAAGAAGCTGAATATAAGAAGATGAAGATGCTTCAGCTCTTAGGTTCATTGGTATTCTATGTAACTGAATTCATTCCTGTATTCCTGTGCATCTATTTCGGTTCTCAGTTCGTAACTAGCTTGAACGAAAATATGCCACCGCTGGTAAGTGACTGGCTGTCTAAGGCAACTGGTATGCTGCCTGCATTGGGATTTGGTATGCTGCTGGCTTTGATGTACAAGCCAAAATTCCTTCCATTCTTCATTATTGGGTTCGTAATGAGTGCTGTATTCAAGGGCTCTCTGTTGGCAATTGCTCTGCTTGGTGCTGCTATGGCATTGGCAATCTTCTTCTATGGCCCAAGCTCACAAGGTAAAACACGTAGAAAGGCTGGTGCTTAGTAATGGCTGAAGAAAAAGTAATGGAACAAGAAGTTAAAGCTGTTAAAACTCTTGATCGTAAAGACTTATTGAAGACATGTTTCCACTGGGCTTGCTTCCCAATGGTTACTATCAACTATGAACGTTTCCAGTCTCTGCAGTACTTCTGTGCAATGGAAAATGTTCTGGACAAACTGTATGATACAAAAGAAGACCGTGTTGCTGCTGCAAAACGTCACATGGAATTCTATAACACTACTCCTGAATGGGCTGGATTTACTCTGGGTATGAACTGTGCTCAGGAAGAACAGATTGCTAACATGCCTTATGGCGAAGAAAGAACTGCTCTGGAAACTTCTGTTAACACAGTTAAGGCTTCCCTGATGGGTCCTCTGGCTGGTATCGGTGACTCTGTAAGAGCTACTGTTGATGCTATTATCGGTGCTCTGGCTGCTGGTTTCGCTCTGGAAGGAAGCATCCTGGGTGCTATCATTCTGTTCGTTCTGGCTATGTCTTGGTACTTTGGTGTATCTTACTTTGGATTCTTCTATACTTATAAGAACGGTATGAAGGTTATCCGTGACATGAACAAGTCTGGTATCCTTGATCGTCTGATGGAAGCTGCTACAGTATTAGGTATGACTTCTACTGGTGCTCTGGTTCCTTCTTGGTGTTCATTCAACCTGACAAGTGCAATTCAGATCGGCGAACTGACTCTGAATATCCAGCAGGAACTGGACAACATCATTCCTGGTCTGGCTCCTCTGGCTCTGACAGTTTTACTGGCTGTTCTGTACAAGAAGAACGTTTCTTCTATCAAGCTGGTTGTACTGATGTTCGTTGTATCATTTGTACTGGCTGTTCTTCTGTAATAGATTGGTATTGATATAATGGCTGTTATTCAATATAGATTAGACGGCAGAATGCTTCATGGACAGGTTAGACATTTCGCATCTAACCTGAACATTGACTACTTTGTAGTAGTGAATGAAGCTACAGCTAATGATGATACTCAGGTAATGCTGCTTGAACTAGCTGCATTGAACGCTGATGTAGAAGTTTTGTCTCCAGAAGATGCATATGATGTGCTGGATTCTGGTGAACTGGACGACTACAGAGTAATGGTTGTATTTAAAGAAATCTTTGATGCTGAAGAACTGGTTAAATTAGGTTATGACCAGATGGACAAAGTGGTTATCAGCGGTATGTTCCAGAATAAAGAAGGAACAAAAGAAAACTGCGGACCAAGCTTGTTTGTTGATGAAAAAGACAAAGCAGCATTGAAGTATTTGCTTGATAAGAACGTTGTATTGACTCATCAGATTTCTCCTGAGTATGCTGAAAAGCTAGTAAAGGATTTAGTTAAACTTTAATGGATAGGCTGGAGATTCCAGCCTATCTTTATAGAAAGGAACAAATATGGTAAGTGTATTATTAATTAGTCATGGTATTCTTGCAGATGGAATGAGAGAAACTGCAAAAGTGTTCTTTGGTCCTGAAATTGATGGTTTTGATTCATTGTGCCTGGAAACAACAGAAACTGCAGAATCATATCGCGATAAGCTCATTGCAAAAGTAGATGAAATGGACCAGGGTGAAGGTGTCATCATCGTTTGTGATTTGCTGGGTGGTACTCCATGCAATCAGTGTGTATTTTTAGATCAGTCTAAAGTTAAAGTAATCACAGGCATGAGCTTGCCAATGGTTATGGAACTTCTGGCAATGAGAAGTCCGGATATGGATCTTGATGAATTTGTAGAAACTATCAAAGGAAGCATCGTGAATTTCTCAAGAATGCTGGAAGAAAAGAAAGCAAAGAAAAGAGAGAGAAGAAGACCAGCAGCTGAATAAAGGGAAGCTGGGTATCTATGGAAAGAGGTTTTATGATAAAACCTCTTTTTCTATGAAAAAAGGCAGAGCACAAACGTGCTCTGCCTTGCTAGGAAAACAGCAATGCTATAGAGGATGAGGACTTATTGAGGCTGTTTTCCGAAATAAGCTGCAATACCACCATCAACGTAGATGACCTGTCCGTTAATGAAGTCAGAAGCTTCAGAAGCCAGGAAAACTGCAGGTCCCTGAAGGTCTTCTGGTTTACCCCAGCGTTCAGCTGGTGTCTTGGAAATGATAAATGCATCAAATGGATGACGGCTTCCATCAGCCTGACGTTCACGCAGCGGTGCAGTCATTGGTGTTTCGATGTATCCAGGACCAATACCATTACACTGAATGTTGTACATGCCATATTCAGATGCAATGTTTCTAGTCAACATCTTCAGACCGCCTTTTGCAGCAGCATAAGCAGATACAGTTTCACGTCCAAATTCTGACATCATAGAACAGATGTTGATGATTTTTCCTCTGTTTTGTTTCATCATAGAAGGAAGTACTGCTTTTGAAACGATAAATGGAGCATTCAAGTCGATGTCAATGACTCTGCGGAAATCTGCAGCATCCATTTCATGCATAGGTACACGCTTGATGATACCAGCGTTGTTTACAAGAATGTCAATTACGCCCACTTCTTCTTCAATTCTTTTCACCATGGCAACAACACCTTCTTCATCTGTTACATCACAGATGTATCCATGAGCTGTAAATCCATTGTCGGCATACGCCTTGATACCTCTGTCAACGAATTCCTGATTCAAATCGTTGAAGCAGATTGTAGCACCAGCTTTTGCCAGTCCTAATGCGATACTTAAACCGATACCGCTGCTTGCACCTGTAACCAGTGCAACTTTGCCTTCGAGGCTGAAACTTTTCATGTCCATTGTTACGATCTCCTTTTAATTTTGCTGTATACTAAGAATACTTAGTAAACCGGTATACTAATAATTTACAACGTTCTTTATCTTTTGTCAACAAACAGGTAAAAGAAGTTGAAAAAGAAAAGTACTGAATGCAGTACTTAGAAGTTAGATAAGATTTCAGCAAGATTATGTTCAGAGACAGCAGCATATTCTCCACAGTCATTTGCCATTTCTTTGGCGGTCATATGAATCTGTGTGCAGTTTGTACTTTCTAAAATGTTATGGACATTATGTGCTCTGACACCGCCTCCAACAAGAATTGTGATTTGATTGTTGTATTTTTCAATTAGGCTTTTAAGAAGCTCGAACCCTTTTTCAATATGAGGATAATTTTCACCGCCACTGGTTAAAATGCGGTCAACTTGACATTCGATAAGTGTTTCGCAGGCAGCTATTTTATCAGGGGTCTTGTCAAAGGCTTTGTGAAAGACAACTTCTTTTCCATAGGATTTGATAAGCTTAGCCATCTGATTTGTGCGTGCTGCATTAATGGTAGTGTCTTCATTCAAAAAACCGAACACGATGCCGTCTGCGCCATGTTTTAAAAGAAGTTCAGCATCATAAAGCATGCTTTGAAATTGAGCTTCTGTGTAGACAAAACCTGCTGTGCGCGGTCTTACCATGCAGCATATTGGAAGCGTTGTTGCTTTTTTTGCTTCAATCAATGTTCCTAAAGATGGAGTCAAGCCACCCAGTTCAATGGCGCTGTTCAGCTCAATGCGGTCAACTGGAAATTTCTGTGCAACTGTACAGTCTTCAATGCTTCCACAGCAGATTTCTACGATTTTATCTTTAACCATAAATTCACCTTTTTCCTTTTAAAAAAGTATATCACAGAGTGCGTTGAGATTGAACAAGCGTACAAAAAAATGTATAATTAGAGTAACAAAAAACAGGAGGAAATGTTTTATGATTATTCAAAGTAAAAATGTATGGATTTCCAGCATCTTCACTGAAGCACAGATTGAAATGGAAAACGGCAAGGTTGTCGCAATTCATCCTTATGGTTCTAAGGAAGTAGATCAGGACTTTGGTGAACACCGTATTATTCCAGGTATGATTGATGTTCATTGCCATGGAGGACTTGGTTTTGATACAAATGACGCTCATCGCGAAGGTCTTGTGATGTGGGCAAAGGGATTGCTTGAGGAAGGTATTACAGGCTTCTGCCCAACAACTGTTACACAGTCTGTTGAAGTTCTGACAAATGCTGTAGCTAATGTTGCTAAGGTCGTTGAAGAAGGCTATGAAGGTGCAGAAATTCTTGGTATTCATTTTGAAGGACCATATCTGAACCTGAAAAATAAAGGGGCTCAGCCTCCACAGTACATTGTAACTCCAAGTGTAGAACAGTTCAAAGAATATCAGAAAGCTGCGAATGGTCTGATTAAGATCATCACTATGGCAACTGAAATGGATCCTGATTTTGCGCTGACTCGCTATTGCGCACAGAATGGTGTCAATGTTTCAATTGGTCATTCAGGCGCTACTTTCAAGGATGCTGTTCTGGCTGTTGCCAATGGTGCTAACGGTATGACTCATGTGTACAACGGTATGAATGGTCTGCATCATCGTGAACCATCTTTGGTAGGTGCTGCAATGCGTTTAAAAGATGTTTATGGTGAAATCATCTGCGATGGAAACCACGTTGACTGGGCTGCAGTTTATGCGTTGATTACTGCTAAGGGCAGAGATTACTGCTTGATGATTGATGATGCGCTGTGCGCTAAGGGATGTGCTCCAGGCAACTATTTCCTGGGTGGCAATGCAATTGAAATCCGTGCAAATGGATCTGCTTATCTGGAAGGTACAAACACTCTGGCTGGCGGAACTTTGAGATTCAGCAAAGGTCTTCAGAACTTAATTGAAAAGGCTCTGATTCCAGTTGACTGGGCAATCAACATGGCTACAATCAACCCTGCTCGTTATCTGGGTGTAGATGATCGCAAGGGTAAGATTTGTGCAGGATACGATGCTGACCTGGTTGTATTAGACCGTGACTATGAAGTTGTACAGGTTTATGCGGCAGGAAAAGCTGTTAAATAATGATTAAAGCAATTTTCTTTGATATTGATGCAACATCTTATATTCATGCGATCAAAGACAGCCCTGAATCGACAAAGAAGGCATTCAGAAAATTAAAAGAAGCTGGATATAGACTAGGTATCTGCACAAGTCGGTCTTATCCTGAAATGATCAATCTTCCAGAACACTTCTGGGAACTTATGGATGCAGTGGTTTGTCTGGGCGGTGCTCAGATTATGATTGATGGAAACCTTGTTGTCAATCATACGCTGGATGATGAAATTCAATCGGTGATTCAGCTGCTGGACGAAACCAGCACACCCTATCGCTGGGTTACTTCAACATCAGAGGGTTATTTGAGTCAGCATGATCAATGGGTTGAAGATTTGAATACATTTTTGTATCAAATGATTCCACCTATCAAAAAGTACAACAAAGAAAAGCTGGTTCATCTTCTGTTTTATCCAGAAGATGAACCGCTTCATCAAACGATTAAAGACATGTGCAGAAAGAATTATTACCTACGCCTTAGAAGGTCCAGTGAGATTACTGCTCCTGGGATCAATAAGGGTCATGGTATTTTAGAGTGTGCAAGATTTTGGAATATTGAACAAAATGAAATCGCAGCATTTGGTGATGCCAATAACGACCTTCCAATGATTCAGACAGCTGAGATTGGAATTGCCATGGGAAATGCCACAGAGCTGCTAAAGCAACATGCAGACTATATTACTGACACGATTGAAAATGATGGTCTGTATAAAGCATGCATCCATTTTGGATGGATTAAGGAGGATGAATGAAATGAAAGTCATTATTTGTGAAAACTACGAAGAACTGAGCCAGAAAGCATTCGAAGTGATGAAAGAAGTCGTCACATCCAAGGAAAGACCAGTATTGGGACTGGCAACAGGATCAAGCCCAATCGGACTGTACAAGTGCATGATTGAAGACCATAAGACAAATGGAACAGATTACACAAACGTAACAACATTCAATCTGGATGAATATGTAGGACTGGAAAGAGATCACAGCCAGA
>JAFQKG010000067.1 GCA_017397025.1 Erysipelotrichaceae bacterium
AAGCATAAATGACAGATGTATTATAGAAAAATGAAAAAGAAGTGTCAACATTTTCAGGGAGTCTAATAAAATCTGGTTATCCTTTCTTTTCTTATTTATGATGGAAGTCATAAACTGAGAATGGTATACTTGAGAATACAGCAAGGAGTATCGTATTTATGAATACAATTTTACATGTTGAAGGACTTAGAAAGACTTTTAAGTTATCAAAAAAACAGCAGAAAATTGAAAAAACGAAAGACAAAGTGAAAGTCGCCGTGAAAGGAATCAGTTTTGAAGCTTATCAAGGGGAAATCTTTGGGCTGCTAGGGCCAAATGGCGCTGGAAAGACAACAACATTAAGAATGTTGTCTACTTTGATAAAACCTGATGAGGGAGATGCCTTTGTGGATGGATTCAGTATTGTTTCTCAGCCAGAACATGTGCGTGCAAGAATAGGGTTTTTAACAAGTGAATTAAAACTTGAAGATTATTTTACACCGAACTATCTATTTGATTTCTTTAGCGAACTGCATGATGTACCCAAAGATATCAGAGATGAACGTAAAAAGGCGATGTTTGAACGTTTTGGCATTGATCAGTTTGCAGAAGTCAAGATTGCGAATTTATCAACAGGGATGAAACAGAAAGTCTCTCTGGTAATTTCAATAGTGCATGATCCAGATATCATTATTTTTGATGAGCCTACCAATGGCTTGGACATTCTTACCGCAAAAGTGGTAACTGATTTTCTGATTGAACTTAAAAATTCAGGAAAAAGCATCATTGTTTCAACACACATTTTTTCATTGGTGGAAAAGATATGCGACCGTGTAGGAATTATCATTAATGGCGAATTAGTGATTTGTCAGAAACTTAAAGAATTTTTGAATGGGATGAGTCTTGAAGACCGGTTTTTCCAGCTTTACGAAGAAAAGGCAGGTGAACTTCATGAATAAAATACTGGCGATTGTAAAAAAAGAATTGTTTCGTTTTCTAACAGATAAGAAGCTCATGTTGACAACAGTTTTTCTTCCAGGACTAATGATTTATGGGATTTATTCCTTCATGGGAGAAGGAATGGCCAATATGTTTGAAGCGGATGAAGAGCTGAAGCCTCAATGCGTTCTCTATCATCTTCCAGAAACATTGAATACACGATTCAAAACACTGTATATGGATCAAATTGATAGTTCACAGCTGACGGTAGAACAAGCTAAGGAAAAAGTAGCAGGTCAGGAACTGGATTTGGTTGTTGTTTTTCCAGAAAATTTTGATGAAGCTGTACTTTCAGGAAGCGAGAAACCAGAAATAGAAATTTATTATAATTCAGTCAATAATGAATCTGCTAGAATCTATCAGTTCGTTGTGAATACACTAGACTCTTATGAGGAATCCATAGCCAACGTATTCACAATGAACTCCAAGAGTGAAACGTATGATTTGGCAACAGAAGAAGATGTGAGTGCAATGATTTATTCGATGATGCTGCCAATGTTGCTGTTGACATTTGTTTATAGTGGGTGTATTTCAGTTGCACCGGAATCTATTGCCGGAGAAAAAGAAAGAGGAACCATTGCAACTTTGCTGATAACACCAATGAAAAGATCGGATTTAGCACTAGGTAAAGTAATTTCATTGAGTATTGTAGCTTTGATGAGCGGTGTTTCCAGCTTTCTTGGAACAATGCTTTCGCTTCCTAAACTCATGGGTTCTACAGAAATGGAAAATATGAGTGCTGCAGTTTATTCAGCGATGGATTATTTTTTGCTGTTTTTAATTGTTGTTTCAGCAGTCTTGCTTTTGACGGCTTTGATTTCAATTATTTCAGCATGGACATCTTCTGTTAAAGAGGCATCTACTGCAGTATCTCCGTTAATGATTGTGGTGATGCTGATTGGAGTTAGTTCAATGCTTCTTTCGGGAGAAAGAATATCCACTTTGTATTATCTGATTCCATTGTACAATCTTGTTTTGTGCATGAATGGCATTTTCTCTTTCAGTTATGAGCTATCTCAGATTTTTGTTGCATTAAGTATGAATGTTGCCGTGACAGCTATGCTGATTGTACTTCTGACAAAGATGTTCAACAGTGAAAAAGTGATGTTTTCAAAATAGTCAATCTTTACTGCACAAGCCTTTCCTGAATGGATGAAATTGTAAAGAACTGGACAGTTTGATACAATATAGAAAACGGAGGCACTTTATGGAAATTTTGAACACAAGAAGAAGCATTAGAAAGTATACAGATCGTCCGGTAGAAGATGAACTGCTGGTTCAAATGCTGGAAGCAGCGATGAATGCACCAACCGCAAGAAATCTTCAAGAATGGAAATTTATCGTTATCAAAAACAAGGAACTGCAGGCAAAGATTGCAGAAGCATTGCCAAATACACATATGTCTGCTCATGCGGGTGCTTGCATTGTAGTTTTAGGAGATAAAACCATTCAGCCAAAAGATGAATATATTTATGTGGATTGTGGAGCGGCAATTGAAAATCTGCTGCTAGAAGCACATTCCCTAGGGCTTGGCTGCTGCTGGTGTGCAGTAGGCCCAAATGAAGACCGCATTGCACCTTTGCGCGATTTATTGAACATTGATGGACATTTGGTGCCAGTTGCCAACATCGCTGTAGGATGGCCAAATGAAGAAAAAGAAGCTAATCACCGTTATGATGAACAGAAAGTTAGTTGGATCAAAGAATGAAGATTGAAATTTGCGCAGGCAGCTACGAAGATTGTTTGCGAGCTGAAAGAGGTGGAGCACAGCGAGTTGAACTAAACTCTGCTTTGTTTTTAGGAGGCCTGACACCAAGTATTGGTACGGTAAAAAAAGTGCTGGCAAACACATCATTGGAAGTCATTGCCATGGTGCGTCCGAGAGCTGCAGGATTCTGTTATCTTGATTCAGAATTCGAAGTAATGCTGCAGGATGCCAAAGAGATGCTGGAAGAGGGAGTAGATGGACTTGCATTTGGTTTTTTAAAAGAAGATTGTACTATTGATCAACGCAGGACAAAACAGATGGTGGACTTGATTCACAGTTATGGAAAAACGGCCGTATTCCATCGTGCCATTGACTGCGTGAAAGACTATGAACTGTCGATTGAAACGCTGATTCAGCTGCATGTAGATCGTGTATTAACCAGTGGACAGAAAGAAAAGGCTATGGATGGTACAGAAATCATTGAAAAGATTCAGAAAAAAGCTGGGCATCTGATTGAGATTTTACCAGGAAGTGGTGTGAATGCTTCAAATCTAGCTGAACTTGTAAAGAAAACAGGAGCGCATCAGGCTCATTCTTCCTGCCGTTATTGGGAAAATGATCCAACGACAACGGGGACAGATGTAAGTTATGCCTATCATGATGACTATGATTATGATTGTGTCAGTGAAGAACTGGTAAAAAAGCTTGTAGATGTTTCGAAAACATTGTAAGGGACAATTGTCCCTTTTTGTGTGAATTTGTGAAAAATCATGTGAAAGTTTGTGAATTTAGCACTCGAATATTGCGTGTGCTAAAAAATTGGATATAATAAAGGTGAAGTTAAGCTTCAGACAAATTTACACGAAGAAAGACGAGGCGATATGAATGAAATTTGTACCTAGAAGAATGAGCTTATTTGATGACCGCTTTGAAGATTTCTTCAAAGATCCTTGGTTTGTGCAGCCTGCAGTCAATGCAATGAAAACGGATATTATTGAAAAGGATGGAAATTTTCTTTTGAACATTGAAATGCCAGGCGTAAAAAAAGAAGATATTACTGTATCTTTGGAAAAAGGCACACTCTGTGTTCAGGCTAGCAGAAACGCAGCAAAAGAAGAACAGGATGCATCCGGCAATGTGATTCGCAGAGAACGCAGTACAGGTACTTTTACACGAAGTTTCTATGTGGGTGATGAAGTCAGTGAACAGGACATCAAGGCAAAGTTTGACAATGGAGAGCTTCAGCTGGTAATCCCAAATTTGAGTGCCAGACAAATTGAAACTAAAAAAATGATTTCTATTGAATAGGGAGAACTTCTCCCTATTCTTTTTCTGTTGCTGCTTCCTTCGTTTTTATCTAATGAATCCTTTAGATATTCTAGCATGCATGTGGCAGATTCATGTGATATGGCTATTATGGGGATTGATGATGTATATGTTCATGAGATTTTCTATTTTCGTACTGTTCATCATTGGATAGATGAATCACTTTAAAAGCTGAGGAAAATGTTTTTCAGCTTTTTTCTTTTGCCTGAGTTCTTTTGGGTGTAAAATATAAGGTAACCTATCAGACAAGGGGGAGTGCAGATGAAGCTAAGAGAGAATGAAATTCATCGTGTTGTATCCAGTTATCGCAACTATTCACTGGCTAAACGTTACACTCAGATGGATGTCATTGAAGATTTGTGGATTACATTAGATGATGCATTGAATTATGTGGTAAAAGCTTCTTTACGTGTTTACAGCAAATTGGAACAATGTGAAATTCTGATTAGTCCAGAAGGGCGAGTCATCAACTATGGCTGTGAATGCATCTGGTGTGATCGAATGAGTGCCTGCGCTCATATTGGTGCAGTTTTATTTCTTTTAGACGAGCTTCAGCCAGAGTCTTTTCCTTATCATTATCAGGAAGAAAAACAGCGATTGAAAGAAGAAATGGAGCGTCGTTTAGAACTGATGGAACGACGTAGAAAAAGAGAATCTGCCCGATCTGCAACTCGCTTTTTCATGAATGAAATTGTAGATGATTTTGTGCGAGAAGTGGATGCAGAACTGAATCTGACAAAATATCGCATCTGTGCCGAGATGAACATTGATCGCTATCGAGGCTGTACATTGACATTTAAGGTTGGTGCAGAAAAGCTGTACGTCATTAAAAACATCAGTGAATTTCTTGTGCACGTTACTTCTAAAGATCGTGTACGCTATGGGAAAAACTGTGAATTTGTACATTCAATGGATGCCTTTGATGAAGCTTCAAGAGAAATTATTGCCTTTTTTAGAACGTTGAAGGAAATGGGTGGCTACAGCTATTATGGGCTTCAGCGAGAAGTTCAGGTTACCAATGAAATATTGGATTTAATCTATGATACTTTTTCACAGATGGATTCGCAGCATTGTACTTTTCAATGCGTAGAACATTCATTTTACCCGGAAGTGTTTTGTGAAAAAGATGAAGATGAAGTTGTTGTCACGCTCGAAAGCGAGAATTTTTACTGTGGCTCAGAATTTATATATCGTTTGGATGCAGCCAAGAATCAGCTGATTCGCAAGGAAGGAGAAAATCCTAGAGTTCTTTTAACTCTGATGAAGATGCTGAAAAAGAACACTCAAATTGTCCTTGAAAAGAAAGATGTCATGGATTTTTATCGTTATGTGTTTGAGGAAGTAAAAGAGGAAGTTCTTTGGAAAGGATATGCCTTCGATGATTTGGATGATCTTGAAACGGCGTGTGTCCTTTATGGGGATGTTGACAATCGAGGAAGAATATATTTCATCCTTGAATGTGTTTATGAGGATGGATCTAGAAAATATGCCATTGATCATGAAAACACTCCGCATACGTTGACGACAGAACGGATATGCCGAGCTTTGATTACCTATGGAGAAGAAGTGGATACAGACAAAGGGGTAATCTACTTTGATGAAACGGCAGAGAAAACATATACCTTTTTAAAGGAAGTACTTCCTGCAATTCAGATGGAATGTGATGTCTATGTTTCAAATGCACTGAGCAGCATGGGTACATCTAGAAAATATGGCATTACAGTAGGTATTGGTGTCGAACATAATTTGCTGGAACTGAACATTTATTCTGACGAAATCCCTGCTTCAGAATTGATGGATGTTTTAAAAGCCTATCGCAGAAAACGAAGATTCCATCGCTTGAAAAATGGTCAGCTCCTTTCTCTGGAATCTAAAGAACTCTCAGAATTGGATGAGGTGATGGAGCAGTACAACATTTCTACTTCGCAGTTTAAAAACGGAACTGCTCATATGAATCTTTATCGTGCCGTTGCGCTAAACCGCACTGCTGATGAAATGGAGCATGTAAAAATTCGAAGAAATGAAAAGTTCAATGCTCTGATTCAGCGTTTTAAGTCAGCATCAAATCAACCTGTTGTATTGAATGAAAACATTGAAGATATTTTGCGAGAATATCAGAAAACCGGCGTTCAGTGGATGAATACATTGGGAAATCTTGGTTTTGGCGGTATTCTGGCAGATGATATGGGGCTTGGAAAAACCCTTCAGGTGATTGCACTATTGGATGCACAGAAGAAAAAGCCAAATCTGGTGGTTTGCCCAAGTTCTTTGATTCTGAATTGGCAAGATGAAATTGAAAAGTTTGCACCTCATTTGAATGTGGTTTGTATTTATGGCAGTGCAGCTGCCAGAAGTTATCTAATGACGCAGATACATGGCTGTGATGTTGCGGTCACTTCCTATGATTATGTAAGAAGGGACATTGAATCTTTGGAAAAGATTCAGTTTGAGACTGTGATACTGGATGAAGCACAGTATATAAAAAATCAAAAAACGAAGAATGCTTTGTCTGTCAAACGACTGAAAAGTCATCGCAGATTTGCGCTAACAGGTACGCCAATTGAAAATTCACTGGCAGAACTGTGGTCGATTTTTGACTTTCTAATGCCGGACTATCTTTATAATTATCACTATTTTCAGACACATTATGAAAAAGGGATTGTACGGGAAAATGATGCAGAAAAATCTCAGAAGCTAAAGCAGCTGATTGAGCCATTTGTGTTAAGAAGAACGAAAAAAGAAGTTTTAAGTGAACTTCCCGATAAAATTGAAAAAACACTCATCCTTGATTTCAGTGAAGAAGAAAAACGAATGTATCTTGCCAATCTTTCTCAGGTTAATCAAAAACTTAGAAATGTGATCAATATGGAACAGGTTGATAAGATTGCAATTTTAGCGATGCTGACAAGATTGAGACAAATTTGTGCTGAACCAAGGCTTATCTATGAAAATGTCACAGCGATTTCTTCTAAACTAGAAGGATGTATGGAGCTTTTAGAAAGCCTTCGAAGCAGCCAAAAGAAAGTTTTGCTGTTTTCAAGCTTTACAAGTGTTTTGGATCTGATTGAAGAAGAATGCAGAAAAAGACATTTTTCGGTATTAAAATTAACAGGAAGCACCTCTAAGGAAGATCGCAGAAGCTATGTTCAGCGGTTTCAGTCTGGGGATGCAGATATATTTTTAATTTCATTGAAAGCAGGTGGAACAGGGCTTAATCTTACAGCAGCAGAAGCTGTTATTCATTATGATCCTTGGTGGAACCTTTCAGCAGAGAATCAGGCTACAGACCGTGCTTATCGAATTGGTCAGTACAACAATGTTCAGGTATTTAAGCTGATTATGAAAGACAGTATTGAAGAAAGAATGACAGAGCTTCAAAAGAAAAAGAAAGAACTGTCAGATTTGTTTGTAGAAAACAGTGAAGGCTCACTTTCAAAGATGTCAGTGGAAGATCTTATGAAACTGTTTGAGATTTAGATTGGGGACAAATGTCCCCTTTTCTAATGGTAGATATGATATAATCACAATATAGAAAAAGAGCATCAGAAAATGAAACAGAAAAATTGGATTCG
>JAFQKG010000068.1 GCA_017397025.1 Erysipelotrichaceae bacterium
AACGACACTGCCGTTTCCCACTAGCCCTCGTAACGAATAATTCAATTTTTCTCGATGGTACCGAAAGAACCCTGCGATCAAATGTGATTTATTCACTGTACTCATACACTGAATTACCCTTTAGGTTTTCTGTCATCGCCTTCGCCGCCAACTTCTGGCCCAAGATATGGATCAGGTTCGTGGCATGGACATTCACATTCTTCAGTTGTGCAGTCTTCGCAGTTGCAGGAGCAGTCTGGATCTTCTTCATGTGCCAGAACAGGCAATGAAGAGTTGGCGATAAGAATGAGTGCTAAAAGCAGAGATAATAACTTTTTCATTCTAACGTCCCCTTTCTTGCTAAAGATTTGCGGAGATTGCTCATGACGTTTCATGACGGGCTGAACCTTTCTATTCAAATTTAAGGTGTGGCGAAAGGTGTCATGAGCAACTCCACCAGGTGGAGTGTAGTATTTTGAATTTGCTGGATTCAATAAAGATATGGCGCTAACTCTGCGCAGATAAGTCCACCTGTGTAAATTTCGGTACCTGATTTACAAATATAAATATATATGTTTTTCATATTATTGCAATACATTGCTGTTCTTGAACAAAACCTACTTGACAAATTGAAAATGAAATGCTTGTCCTTTAAAATAAGGCTTTTAATCATTTCAGATATTTTTGATAACATTCAAATTATTTTACAAAGGGCTTGGAATAAGGTGTTGACATGATATTTCGATAATAAAAAAAGACAGAATATTGCTTACTATTCTGTCTTTTACGTTTAAAACAAGGACATCTGGTTTTCTTCCTGAAGATGATTCAAACAGCCGAGTTTTTCAAGTTTCTTTAAGAGAGTACCAGAAAGCTGTGTTCTTGTCAGAATGTCTTCCTTAGAAAGGAATGGACACTTGTTTCTAGCTTCAACGATGGATTTGGCTACGTTTTCTCCAAGACCATCTACTGTAGTAAACGGAGGAATGATAGTGGTATTGTCACCAGGCATCACTTTGAATTCCGTTGCTTCAGAAAGATCCATATCAATATTGGAGAACTTGTAGCCTCTGGCATACATTTCCAGACAGCTTTCAAATGTTGTGATCAAAGCATTGTCTTTTGGTGTCACTTCACGCTTGAGTTCAGGATCTGCCATTTTTTTATGAATTTCATCCATTCTTGATGCAATGGCATCATAGCCTTTGATCATAGTGTCAATTTCATAGGCATCACATCTGAGTGAGAAATAGACTGCATAATACCAGTATGGATGATACACCTTAAACCAGGCAATACGAATAGCCATGATGACATAGGCCACAGCATGAGCCTTCGGAAACATGTACTTGATTTTTTTGCAGGAGTCAATATACCATTCATCAACAACCGGCTTCATGATTTCTTCCCATTCTGGCTTCAGACCTTTTCCTTTACGGACTGATTCCATGATAAAGAACGCATCTTTTGGTTTAAGTCCTCGATGAATCAGATAGGTCATGATGTCATCACGGCATCCAATAACATTCTGCAGCGGAATGCCTTTTTCAACCAGATCTTTGGCATTGTTCAGCCAGACATCAGTTCCATGTGACAGACCTGAAATAATGACCAGATCAGAGAATGTTTTTGGCTTTGTCAACTCAAGGATGCCACGGACAAATTTCGTACCAAATTCTGGCAGTCCAATGGCACCTGTTTTTTCCTGAAACAGTTTTGGATCTGCATGCAGTGCCGCACTGCTGGAAAACAGACTCATCGTATCCAAATCATTCATTGGAATGGATTTCGGATCAATGCCAGAGATGTTCTGGAACATACGCATGACCGTAGGATCCACATGCCCAAGAATATCAAACTTGAGGACATTGTCATGAATCGCATGGAAATCAAAGTGAGTTGTCTTCCATTCGCTTTGCGGATTGTTGGCAGGATAATTGACTGGCGTAAAATCATGCACATCCATGTAGTTTGGAATAACGATGATGCCTCCTGGATGCTGACCTGTTGTACGTTTAACCCCTTCACAGCCCATTGAAAGATGAACTCTTTGTGCCTGACGCATGTCTTCGATGCCTTTTTCTTCACAATAGCCTGACACATAGCCAAAGGCAGTTTTCTGTGCCACTGTTCCAATAGTGCCAGCACGATAGACATATTCTTCACCAAATACTTCTTTCGTGTAGGCATGAGCGTTTGGCTGGTATTCGCCTGAGAAGTTCAAATCAATATCAGGAACTTTGTCTCCCTCAAAGCCTAAGAAGGTTTCAAATGGAATATCCTGTCCATCTGGGATCATTTCTGTGCCGCAATGCGGGCAGGCTTTGTTTTGAAGATTGAACCCTGAAGCTACAGAGCCATCAGTAATGAACTCTGAATAATGGCAGTTTCTGCAGACATAGTGAGGTGAAAGTGGATTGACTTCTGTGATTCCAGACATCGTTGCAACAAAGCTGCTTCCAACAGAGCCTCGGCTTCCAACAAGATAGCCATCCTGATTGGATTTTTTTACAAGCAAATGAGAGATATAGTAAATAACTCCAAATCCATTTCCAATGATGGAATCAAGTTCGCGCTTCAATCGTGCTTCAACAATTTCTGGAAGCTGTTCACCATAGATGCGATGAGCAGTCTCATAACAAATTTCAGTCAGTTTTTGGTCCGCACCTTCAATGACTGGGGTATACAGCTTATCGTGAACTGGCTTAATAAATTCACAGAGATCTGCAATCTTGTTTGTATTTTCGATGACAAGTTCATAAGCCTCCTGTTCAGACAGCCAGCTGAATGCTTCTAGCATTTCATCGGTTGTCCTGAAGTGCTGGTCTGGGTGGATGGTTTTCTTTCTTCTCTCTGCATCATAAATGTGCAGCGGATGACGAACACCGCCAATTCCCTGGGTTGAAATGTAAATGTCTCTCAGAATTTTTTGTTCAGGTGTGCTATAGTGCACATCTCCAGTCGCAACGACAATTTTACCCAGCTTTCTGGCCGTTTCAATGATGTTTCTTAACACATCCTTTAACCTGTCAAAAGATGGCACGACATGATTTTCAATTTGCGGGCGATAGTTTTCTAACGGCTGAATTTCAACATAGTCATAAAAAGAAAGTGCTTCTTCCAGTTCTTTTTGAGAGCGATTGGCTGCAATCTCAAAGATTTCACCATTGTAGCAGGCTGTCCCAAATAGAAGATCTTCTCTGTTTTTCATCAGTTCAGTCCTCAGAATACGCGGTTCTGCCATGAATTCTTCTCCGTTGGATTTGGAATTAGCTTTGCCGAAAAGTGCCAGTGTATCCGTATGAGAAGTTGTGATCAATTGAAACAGACGTTTCAGTCCTGCTTTGTTTTTTGCCAGTACTGTGATATGACGTTTCATCACTTTGATATAAGCATCTTCTGACTGAAGCAGATCCAAATCCTTAATGGTAACAGCACCGCGTTTTTTGCAGTCCTGCAGCATCAGCATGAACACATCAGAAAGCACCTTGGCATCATAATCAGCACGATGGGCAACATCTTCATCATAAGCGACACGATAGTGTCTAGCGATATTTCCTAAACGATAGGTTCTTCTGTCTTTGTGAATCGCCCTTGCAAGATCAAGAGTATCAATCACTGGATTCTTTAACGGTTCTTTGCCTAGTCTAGCAAGCTCTGCATTAATAAAGCCATAGTCAAATGTAGCATTGTGAGCTACCAGTACACTATCGCCAATAAAGTCTAAAATCTGATCTATCACTTCAGCAATGCTTGGCGCATTTGCCACCACTGCATTGGTGATGTTCGTTTTTTCTGCAATAAATGAATTGATCGCAACAGGCGGTTTGATAAAAAGCTGCAGTGTATCAATGATTTCTCCGCCTTTGACTTTGACACCGCCAAATTCAATCGTATGATCGTATCGATTGGAAAGCCCTGTCGTTTCCAAATCGTACACACAATACACAGCTTCATCCAGCTTTGTTTCTACTGGATTTCTTACAATGGTCAGATGATCATCGACCATGTTCATTTCAACGCCATACAGCACCTTAAAATCACGCTCTGGATCTTTCTTCCGGCAGGCACCACAAGCACTTTGAGCCTGCGGAAATGCCTGAACCACCATATGGTCAGTGATGGCAACTGCCTTGTGTCCATAATCAAAAGCTTGAGAAATCAAATCCTTGACTTCGCAAACTCCATCCATTTCTGACATGTTGGAGTGCAGATGCAGCTCAACACGTTTTTCAGATGCAGTATCCTGTTTCTTTTTCTTGCCTTCTGTTTTCACTACCTGTTCTGCAGTGATAGTAACTTCCTTGGCAAAATTATCATACCCCATGCGTCCATAGAACACACAGGTATCTCCTTTTTTGATGGATTCAATGTCTTCTTTGGAAGTGTATCTGCCTTCAAAGCGTTTGACAGACATGGCATCAGTGTCATCATGTACCATCAATGTCTGAATCAGTGTCCCTTTTCTGGTTGTGATGGTGTTGATATCAAACACGGTTCCAGTAAACTGAATCTGTTCTGCTTCTTCTTTCAGCATAGAGATTGTTACTTTTTCATAGTCTTCATATTTCAGTTTTTTAGGACGCTTAAAATCTGTATTTTCTTTCACTACGACCTGAGGTGAAGCTTCCACCTGAGGCAAAGGCATAGACTTGCTGATCATTTCAATCTGTCGTGTAACAAAATGAAATTCCATATCAATGCCATAGCTTTTCATGAAGCGATTCAAATCTTCCAGACATGATTCTGCTTCCACTTTCACATCATCATTTGGACATAGACATTCCACATGATTCTGTTTCACTGTCAAAAACAGCTCACTTAGCTGCTTTAGTGAACGCTCCTTTTGAAAGTGATTGAAATACTTGTTCATTTCAACAGTACCCAGTGTATTTTTCTTTGCTCGTAAATCAAGTTCAACGGTGCACGGAATCAAGTCTTTTAGAATCTGTTTGAGCTGAAGTGCAGCTTCAAGAGTCAATGTTTCCTTCGTACTGATAGTCATGTGCAGTATTTTTGAAGCAGAGGCATACGTCAGATCTGTTATTTCCGCATCATCAAAAAGAGTCAGAAAATCGACACTGCATTCAGTTTTAGATAATATATCCTGTACATACAGCATTGGCATCTGTTCACTCTCCTTTCTGAATTTCTTTATTTAACTAGTTTAGAAAAAGCATCCTGTGCTGCTTTCTGTTCAGCTTTTTTCTTAGAATGACCTTTTCCAGTTCCCAAAACAATGTCGTCCATCTTGACCTGAATGACAAACTCAGGGAAATTGGATGGACCAGTAACAGAAACAACATGATAAGTCACTGACTTTCTTTCTTCTGCCTGAACATATTCCTGCAGTTTAGTTTTGAAGTCAGTGATGATTTCATCCAACGGATGCGCTAAATGAGGCAAAATCACTTCAGAGAGAATGTTGTCAATTGGAGCCATGCCGGCTTCAAGATAGAGTGCACCTAAAAGTGCCTCAAACATATCCGCAAGAATTGAATCGCGATCTCTGCCTCCGGTTTTTTCTTCTCCCATGCCCAGTTTCAAAAATTGAGCCAAAGAAAGCTTACGAGTATATTCAGCCAGAGACTGTTCACAGACAAGCTGTGCTCTCAGTGTTGTCATTTTTCCCTCAGAAAGAGGCTCTGCAAGACGCATCATCTTTTCCGATACCCAAACCTGCAGCACTGCATCACCCATGAATTCCAGACGCTCATTGTCATGTTTCTCAAAGCGATGTTCATTGACATAGCTGGAGTGCACAAAAGCCTGGTTGATCAAGCTATAATTAGCACAGACAATTCCGCGGTTTTCAAGCCAATTTTGAATTTCCATAAAATCCTCCTTTAGAATACCTGAGAATGATCATAAGAAGCAATTCTATCAATCAATGCCCTGTATTCTTCATTTTCTTTCATTTCAAGCATTGCCTGTGCATCTGTTTTCGCACAGACAATGATTTTTTCATCTTCAAACAAATTTCCCAGATGCAGTACTGGAAGTCCGCTTTGACGTGTTCCTAAAAGATCGCCTGGACCTCTAAGCATCAAATCCTGTCTAGAAATTTCGAAGCCATCATGACATTCAGTCAATACTTTAAGACGCTTCAGCGATTCAGGATCTTTGCTGTCAGTCAATAAAATGCATTTGCCCTGAACACTGCCGCGCTGAACACGTCCGCGAAGCTGATGGAGCTGTGACAGCCCAAAACGATGGGCGTCATAAATAACCATCATGGTCGCATTGACCACATTCACTCCTACCTCAACAACCGTTGTACTGACCAGAATCTGAATTTCATTGTTTTGAAACTGCTGCATCACATTTTCTTTTTCATCAATACCGAGTCTACCATGAAGTACACCCACTTTCGCTACATTAAAGAACACTTTAGAAAGTGCTGATGCAATGTCTATGACATTGCGTGCATCATAAGCTTCGTTATCTTCAATGGCAGCACAAATCACATACACTTGAGCTCCTGAAGCAACAGCTTCCATCAGTTCTTCAAGTACTGGTGCTATTGAATTCTTCTGAATCAACTGAGTAACTACAGGTTTTCTTCCAGCAGGCAAAGTTCGGATTTCACTGACATCCATATCTCCATACAGCGTGTTTGCCAATGTTCTTGGAATCGGCGTTGCACTCATGAGAAGAAAATCAACTTTTGTTCCCTTTTCTTTCAGTGCTTTGCGCTGCTCTACACCAAATCGATGCTGCTCATCTGCAATCACTAAACCAAGATCTGCAAATTCCACTTGTTTCTGAATAAGCGCATGAGTCCCAGTCACAACATGGATACTGCCTTCCTTAAGGCCATTTAAAACAGCTCTTTTTTCTTTTTCACTCATAGCAGATACAAGACAGGCCATGTTCAGGTTTTCATCTTTAAGAATTGATTTTAAAGAATCAAAATGCTGACGAGCCAGAATTTCTGTTGGTGCCATCAATGCTGCCTGTTTGCCTGCACTGACGCTTGCCAGCATGCTCAAAGCAGCTACAACTGTTTTACCGCACCCTACATCTCCTTGAACTAAACGCACCATTGTTTTATCATTTTCAAGATCGTCCATGATTTCATAAAGTGTCTTGATCTGATCTTGCGTACAGCTAAACGGAAGCTTTTCAATGCACTTTAAAACACGTTTTGCATCAATCTTTTTTCCCGATCCTTCTATTGCAACATTCTCGCTTCTTCTTAACAAAAGAGCCAAGTGAAAATGCAGAAATTCTTCATATTTCAGTGTTCTGATAGCCAAAGAAACTTCCTGCATAGAACGAGGAAAATGAATACAGCGAAGTGCTGTCTTTTTATCCAAAAGACGATAGCGATCTCTCAAATCTTTTGGAACGCCTTCTTTCACCTGCTGAAAAGAAGCAGCAAATACTTTTTTGATGACATTTAAAAGACTGCTTTGACGCATGCCTTCTTTCATTGGATAAACTGGTGTAATGCCAAGCTGCTGATTGCGCGGTTTCGTGTTTTACTGCAGAAATTTTATTTTTTTTCCGCCGTCATATCGGCCAATTACAGTGATCCTCTGTCCAACCTTAATTTGTGAAACCCAAGGACGATTGAAAATCGTACATTCATAAACATCCTGTTCAGTTTCTACAAGAAAGCGTGTCATAGATCTGTTGCCTTTTAAGCGAATTGAACGAGCCAGATTGACAAGCGTTCCTTCAAAACAGACTTTATCATGAAGCTTCCACAAAGAAGGATCCACAAGTTCAAGACACTCATAACGAAAAGGATACAAAGACAGAACTTCATCAGGTGTAGTACAGTTCAGCCTTTGCATCATTTCAATCTGTCTGGGTGTACATCCGCACTGTTTCAGACTCAGCATTCCATCACCTTATTAAGTATACACTATTTTCATTAAAAATTGTGGTATAATTCCAACAGAATTGGAGAACGACCATGAAAAAAATATTATTATTTGATGCCGATGGAACACTGTTTGATTTCCATGCCGCTGAAGCAGATGCTTTAAATCAGCTCTTAGAGAAAATCAACATTCAAGACAAAGATTCTGCCCTAAACATTTATCATCAAATCAATGACGCTCTTTGGAAACGCGTTGAAGAAGGTACAATGACACAAACTCGTTTAAAACTGCAGCGTTTTGAAGAATTTAAAGAGGCATTGAAGCTTGATGTTTCCGCTGAAATGCTTGCTGAAACATTCATGGAAGCTCTGTCAAAAGGTACACAGCTCATTGATTATGCTTATGAAACACTTGAAATTCTATACAAAAATTATGACTGCCATATTGTAACCAATGGCATCACCCGAATTCAGAAAGGTAGAATGCAGCGTTCTGAACTAAAGCCTTTCATCAAAGAACTGTTTATATCAGAAGAAATGGGTGTTTCCAAACCAGATGTACGCTATTTTGATCTGGTCAAAGAAAAACTCAATCCTGATCCAGACGATCTATTGATCGTGATTGGCGATTCACTCAGCAGTGATATGAAAGGTGCTGTTGACTCCGGTCTGAAAGCCATCTGGTACAATCCGAATCATCTTCCTGATCCGTCTTTTTTGCTTGATGGCATTGTCGATGATTTGCGCAAACTTCCTTCAATCATTCAACAAATATAAAGCAGATTTCTTCTCGAATCTGCTTATTTTATTTCTGTACTGTGTTCTATTTGATTCAGCAGTCTTTGATAAAACTGGAGCTGAAACTGAATTCTTTCTTTCCAAAGATTTTGTGCAGTTGAAGAAGTTAAAGGGACTTCAAGATAACGAGTCAAACGTTCAATCGTTTCTAAAACAAGTTTCTTTTTTTCTAAAGAATCCAGCGAAGAAAACTGCTTCCATTCCAGAATTTCATAAATTCGATAGACATCAAAACGGTCCAGATTGTCTGCTTCACCAGCAACTTCTGTTTCAAGTGTGCGTTCAAACTCAAAATCCGCTTCATCATCTACATGAATCGCAATTGCACCGCAAATCGACTCAATCCGCTTCTTTTCAAGATTCAGTGACTTAAGAAATGGACGAGCATACTGAGCACTCAGACGCCCATGATCAATGTGTCTATCTTCAGGTATGCCATAGGCATAACTGATGTCATGCAAAAGACAGGCCAGCACAACATTTTCTACGTTGTACCCTTCTTGTAAGGCTATCTGTTTTCCAAGATTGGCAACACGCAATGAGTGTTCTACACGATACATCTTTTCTTTTTCATGGTCTTTGAAAACTTCTGAATCATCAAAGACCTTTCTTAAATGCTTTATGGCTTCATCAATCACTGAATTGCACCTCGCTTTTTTCTCATTTGAAACAAAAGCTCAAGAAATCCATCATGATAAGGGATAAACTGACCTTCTTTTTTCATCATTGAAATAGATTCTAATGTAGCCCATTTGATTTCAGCGACTTCTTCTTTCTGAAGATTCAGAGTTTGAAAATCACAGTTGCATTCAATCAAATACCAGTCAGAAATCCAGTCGTTTCCATGAATTGTCAAATAGGCCTGTTCATCCTGAAAACAATAATCCAATCCAATTTCTTCTTTCAACTCACGCTCAGCAGCCTGCCTACTAGTTTCCTGCGTTAACACGCTTCCTGCAGCACTGACATCCCATTGATTAGGCCAAGCAGTACGATCTGGAGTTCTTTTCTGAATCAGCAGTTCATCTTTATCATTGAACACACAGATGTGCACCACAAGATGATATGCCCCCTTTGGAATTGGTTTTCCTCTTTCATGGACCATTCCCAAAGGTATTCCT
>JAFQKG010000069.1 GCA_017397025.1 Erysipelotrichaceae bacterium
CTGCTGCTATTAAGAACAAGCTCATCAGCAATGCAGTTTTCAACATCAATATCCCCTGAAAGTGTTTTTACCCATAAGAGTCCTTTAGCTTCTTTCACTTTGACATCCCCGCTTTTGGAAGACAACATAAAATGATCTGTCTTGATTTCTTTGATTGAAATATCGCCTGAAACAGTTTCAATACGAATTTCTTCAAGCTCATCAGGCAAGTTCAGTTTGAATTCAGCATGGCGCTCTTCTTTTGATTCAATATCAAAAACAAGCAAACTTTGATCCAGTGAGCTTTTCATCAAACAATGATGTTCCAAAGACCATGACAGATGATTGTCCTGACTAATTTTTACGTCAACCAAATCAGTTTTAATGAGAACCTTTGTAATTTGATTCTGTTTTTCAACGGGATAATTTTTCATATTCACCATGTTCCTCCTGTAGTCTATCACTATCCTCATTTAATCATGATTTCTTTATTTTTTCAATGCCAGCACCTATCAAGGGTGGGGGTTGTGTTTGACTGTTTGTCATTTTATGATATTCGTGTTGCCAGCACCTCCTGAAAGGTAAAGGAGGTGAATGCCATGGAGGTTGTATTGTCTGTGACAATATCAGTCATAGCGGGTGTGATTGTGCATCTTATCTGCAAGTGGCTCGACGAAAATCGCTGGCAATGAGCACAGAAAAGGGAGTGTGTCGGCACTCCCTTTTCGTTTACCATGGATGATTGTCTGTGACATCCACTTATAGTATATGTTATTTTTGCGATTTGTCAAACAGGGGTACTGCAAGACAATTTTCTAATCTAGCTCTTTAGGAAAATACATTTTATAGTCTTTTTTATCCTCTGCATTTAAGAGTGCAGACACGATGACTGAACATTTTGATAGTTCACGAACTGCACCATCACTGCATAAGACATACACAAAATTTTCCTTGTCCTTGTGATAAGGGACATATGGCTGCTGAGAAGCAGTATCCTCTAAAAGATAATAACGAGGATCTAATCCAGCTTCTTCAACTTTTTTCTGCATGAGCATGACATCTTCCTCTGATTCAACATCCTGATAGCCAAAAAGATGACGATTAACCAGACGATCTGCCAAATCCCTTAAAATTGGATCACCGCATTGTGTAAACAGTCCCATGCCATAATTGCAGCAAGATTCATCCAGCTGGTAATGTGCTTCCAGTGAAACCTCTTCATTTTTCATAAAAGGATCCATCGGTGCAAAAATCGATTCATGTCCTAGTTCCAAAAGCTCGCGGTATCTTCTGAACATCGCATGCAATATCGCTTCATAGCTTCGAGCAACAGGATGATAATACACCTGCCAGTACATATGATAGCGAGCCATAATGTAGTCTTCTACAGAATGTATTCCGCTTTCCTTGACTGTCAATTTCCCTTCACGAATCTGAAGTGTGCGCAAAATACGAGCCATATCAAATTCACCATATGTTGTTCCTGTAAAATACGCATCCCTAAGAAGATAATCCATTCGGTCTGCATCCAGCTGCCCGCTGACCAGCTGGGAAAGAATTTGATTTGGATGAGTTTTATCAATGACTGAGGCCACATCTTTCGCTAATGATGGTGAACCATTGGCAAGAATGCGATGAATCTCACTGTCCTCAAGAATAATTCTGCCAGTGATCTGTTCATGAGAAATCCCTGTCACTGCTTCAAAAGAATGGGAATAAGGACCATGTCCCAAATCATGAAGCAAGCCCGCCAGCATGACAGTCAAACGGTCATATTCACTCAACGCATTGTGAATCTCACGGTTTTCGCTGACCAACTGACGTACAATCTCATAAACCCCTAGAGAATGAGAAAATCTGCTGTGCTCTGCCGTGTGATAAACAATAAAAGCTCCGCCCAGCTGACGCACACGTCTTAAACGCTGAAATTCTCTGGCGTTGATGCAATCCCAGATAATTTTATATTCCACTTTCACATACGAATGAATTGGATCACGGAACACTTTGATTTCGTTGAGTTTTTCAAACACACTTCCTCACCCCTTTTTTCTCATTATACAACATTTCAGTCTTCTCTGATGCGTATTTCATCATCCTTTTGGAGATGACCACAAATCAATGAAGATGTCGGATCATGCAGCTTCATGTTGTGTCTTATCATTTTCTCATCATAATTCGCATAACAGTATCTGCAGCCATGCAGACAAAGATTATAAGCACCAAGATCTACTGTTGAAATGCATTTGCACTCTTCTCGCTGTCCCCGTTTCCTTTTTTTCAATGCACCAGTAAGAAAATAGGCGATTTCTTCACTAAAACATGGCACATTATGAATCTCATAGACAGATAAATCTATTTCTTCTGCACAGGTTTGAATCATCATGCCATGTTTTTTTGCAGAACAAGAAAAAGCTGCACACATTTCATGAATTTCTTCAACGGAGGGTTTGCGATATTGATAGACTTTCTGATTGATTCTTGTGTTCTTTTTTAAATCCAGGAAGCTAATGATGATAGTTTCTACTTTACCTTCCAGATGAGAACACATTCTTTCAAACATCATCTGATGATATGAAACAGTATATTGATCAGAAATTAAAATCGGATCATACCTCACAATCACATAATCTTTACCCAGTTTTTCAGAAAGTTCATGAATGGCTTCAATAATCAAACGTTTATCTGGTACACATGGCTCCATATTTTCTATGTAAGGCGTTAAAGTGACATGGAACAGCATAGGCCAGGGTATTTTTTCCAAGACACCTAATGCTGGAATTGGATTTTTAGTGCAAAAGACAATCCCTTCCACCTGTTCAAAAGGGATGCGATGTACCAGATGAGGATAGAATGGGTTTCTCACATCAGCATAGCCTTCTTTGATACGGTTCATCAGCCATGGCATAAAATAGCCGCAGATATCACAGCGTCCAGATGCATTCAAAATCATACCATTTTACCTCCTGAACTCATTATACCATAAAGAAAAGGAACGATTTTGAAAAGCTCCATCTATAATGGATAGTATAAATAAAGACCGCAAATGGTTTATACTTGAAATTATAGAAAGGAGCTTTTTATATGGGGAAAACAGGACGTAAAAATCAAAACTACAGTTATGAATTCA
>JAFQKG010000070.1 GCA_017397025.1 Erysipelotrichaceae bacterium
CAATCAAATCGTAACTGATGACTTATGTCATTTAATACGCAGTTTTGAACTAAAAGCCATTGAATATGGAAGTGTCATTACAGATTCCAACAAAATTCAAGAAAAACCATTTACTCACTTATATCGTTTGAATTATGTAGCAGAAGGTCATGTATTCTACACTTGCTGCGGAAAAACCATTCGAATAGAATCAAACACACTGGTTTATCTTCCTCCGCAAGCTATTTTGGAGGTCGATGAAGACGAAGAACAAGTCACTATTTTCTTCATCAACTTTGAAGTAGGAAACCTTAACGTCCGTCAGCAATTCAACAATTTTATGGCCGAAACTTTCCCTCAGTTCCATGTCCATGACAAAGACAATCGCCTTCGCAAGCTGTTCAATTTCCTCTTTGATGAAGGCAACAAAAGAGAAATCGGCTACTGTATGAGCATGCAGGGTATTTTCTATAATATTCTGATGTCAATGATTCGTTTTTCCAACGCCTATCATTCACCAAACAAAGAGGACGAACATATTTCTGGATCTATTGGTTATTTCAACGAAGCAATTCAATACATCAACAGAAACATCTCAAATAACATCAGGATCAGTGATCTTGCCAATGCTATTGGAATCAGTGAAATCTATCTTTATAAGATTTTTATGAAACATGCTCAAAAATCTCCTCAGCAGCTGCTTTTAGCCTATCGAATTCAACTCGCAAAGAATTACTTGAGAAACCCAGGATTATCTATTAAAACAATCGCTTCAGAACTAGGCTTTTCAAATCCAAATCATTTTTCAACACTGTTCAAAAAAATTACTGGACTTTCTCCAAAAGAATATCGCAATTCACTTTCGGAGGGGCCTCACGTCTTTAAGCTTGATCAATTCAAAGAATGCTGCAGCGACTCTAACTGTAAATGCAATTAACCCATGAGAACTTACCCTCTTTACCACCCAAATCGGCAAAGAGGGTGTTTTTTCGACACAATGATTATTAAACAGTCATTATTTCCGTTAGTTATTAGATTCATTTTTAAGAGTTCTGGCGGGAATTCTCGGTACCTGTTTCTGAGCAGTTCACCCTATCTGTTTTGCTTTCACTCATGATTCATGTTTGTTTTTCTCCTTTTAAACTGTTATTTTTTTGTGTGCAGAGACATTAGATTCTGTTAAAATAATCTGCATAGGGGGATTCACAATGAAAAAAAATGTTAAACTTGTTGTCTGTGACATTGACAATACACTCGTTATCAAAAGGCAACCCTTGACTGAACGTGCAAGAAATGCCATTTTAGAGCTTCAGAAACATGGCGTCTATTTTGGACTTGCTTCAGGAAGAGGCGTTCATCATCTAAAAAGTCTGGCTGAACAATGGGGGATTGAATGCCAGCTGTACATCGGCATGAATGGTGCTGAAATCTGCGATGAATTAACAGGGCAGCATGAAGTCCTGTATCGCATGAAAGCAGAATGGGTAAAGGAAGCTTTCGAAATCATGTCTCCTTTTAAAAGCTGGCCGCATGCTCTATTTGGAGAAGTGATGTATGCTCGCCCAGGGGATCCATCTGTTGTCTCATCCAATGCTTATGTCAAAAACCAAAACCCTCCTCACATAGTTCAAAGTGATGATGAATTCTGGCACGCCGATTCTATTAAAATAGGATTCAGAGTCTCTGCTGAAGATATGCCGGACATTGAGGCGGCAGTTGCCAAAAAAACCAACCCAGATTATATAGGTTTCAAAACAGAAACAACAATGTTTGAATTTGGAAACGCACTGGCTCAGAAAGGAACACTTCTGAAAAAATTCTATGAAACCCATCAGATTCCACGTGAAGCTGTCTGGAGTTTTGGAGATATGACCAATGACATCACACTATTTGATGAATCAGGCGTAGCAGTCTGCATGATCAACGGTTCAGATGATGCCAAAGCCCATGCAGATATCATTACTGACCTTCCATGTACAGAAGATGGATGGGCTGACTATGTGGAAAAATACATTTTACCTTTTTTAGACTAATCCATAAAATAAAGCTGAACACTCGTATTCAGCTTTTTCTTTTTCTCAGTTTTTTCTTTTTGTTCGATAAATAGGCGGAATAGCCAACTAAACTCATGAAAAAGGCCATTACTGCAACAGAGAAGATATCCAATGCTTTCAGAAGAATAGGAAGCTTTGTCGCTGCAAAACTCAAATCGTAAAGTGTCGTCTTTTTTTCCATTGGCACTTCTGCAATTGGCACATCACTCAGATAAAGAATCAATTTAGCACTAATCTTCTCCGCATCATCCTGATTTTCAATGATTACCTCTGTCGTCAAAGCACTTTCATCTATATCTTTAGAAAGCAGAACATGAAAATCATTGTCAAAACTGAAAGTGACATCTGCAGCCACCTGATTGCCTTTTTTGACCTGCACTTCTTCTGGCTTAAGTTCAGAGGCACGAACTAGAACCTGCTTATAATGTTCGAATCCATAATCAAACAATGTCTTTGCATCTTTGTAGCGATCATCAATGGAATCATCATTCAAAATGACGACAATCAGCTGCATGCCATCACGTTCAGCAGCAGCAACATACGTATATCCTGCATCTTCTGTCCAGCCAGTTTTACCAGCAATCATCCCATCATAACGGTAAGAAGACTTTTTAATCATTTCATTGCCGTTGGCAAACACACGATTTTCTGGCTGTTTATTGGTAGGACTCATTGTATAGCTGGTTGTTTTTGCAATCTCTACAAACTGATCATTTTTCATGATAGTTTTCATCATCAATGCCATATCGTAAGCCGTCGTCAAATGCTGATTGTTCTCATCATCTGTTGGAAGCCCATGAGCATTCACAAAATGTGTATCCTGTGCTCCCATACCTACAGCTGTTTCATTCATTAATTTTACAAATGCTTCCTGTGACCCTGAAACGTGTTCTGCAAGAACATTGGCAGCATCATTGGCACTGGCAAGAAGCGCTGCATAGCACATGTCCAGTATTCCAACTTCTTCATCATAGTCCAAAGCAATGTGTGAACTGCTTCGATCAATGGAATCAATTGCCGAATCTGAAACCACAACACTCTGATTTAAATCGCCTTTTGTTAACGCAAGATAAACAGTCATGATTTTTGTGATGGATGCAGGCTCCAGCTTTAACAATGCATTTTTCTGATAAAGAACAGCTCCACTTACTGCGTCCATTAAAATCACTGCTTCTGCATTCAGATTCAGTGTTTTTTTCTCATCTGCATTCAAAACAATTGCGCTTGAAAAAGTGAGACAAATAATAAGTAAAACTGTAAGTATTTTTTTCATAGTATCCTTGATTCGTTACGATTTCTTCATGGCACGAATGGCATTCAAAATTGCCAGTACGGCAACACCAACATCCGCAAAAACAGCTGCCCACATGCCGGTTTTACCCATCGCGCCTAACAATAGTATAACAAATTTCACAAAAAGTGCACCGTAAATGTTTTCCATGACGATCCTTCTTGTCTTAAGTGATGTTTTAAGTGCTGTTAACACACTTTCTGGATGATCATTCATGATGACGATATCTGCTGCTTCAATCGCTGCATCAGAGCCAATAACCCCCATTGCAAAACCTACTGACGAAATAGCTAATACTGGTGCATCATTGATACCATCCCCAGTAAATGCGACCTTTGATCCTTTTTCCATTAAGTCTTCAACAAGCTTAACTTTGTCCTGAGGCAAAAGCTGAGCATGAACCTGATTTATTTTCAGTTCGTCCGCAATCTTTTGAGCAACATCCTTTTGATCTCCTGTCAACATGACTGTCTTTTTCTCTAGTGCACGAAGTTCTGCAATCAACTTTTTCGCTTCATGGCGAATTGTATCCTGAATCAAAAGTGTTCCAAGATATTTTCCTTCTTCTGCTACATGAATCATTGTCCCTGTCTTCTGTAAAACTGGAAGCTCAATCTGATGCATTTCCATCAAACGACCATTACCTGCCAGAACTTTTTTACCTTCTATGATGCACTCAACTCCTCTGCCAGTTATTTCATGCACTTCTGATGCTTCTTTCAACTGAACATCTATAGCACGGACAATAGACTGTGCAATTGGATGATTGGAGTTTTTTTCTGCAGCTGCAGCCAATGAAAGACAGTGTTCTGGATATTCAGAAATGATTTCTGTCAGTTCAAAAGAACCTTTTGTCAGTGTCCCTGTTTTATCAAAAACATACGTATCAACCTGACAAAGAGCATCTAGATAACTGCTCCCTTTGACCAGAATTCCTTGTGAAGAAAGACCTCCAATTCCCGCAAAATAACTAAGCGGAACAGAAACAACAAGGGCACATGGACAGCTGATGACTAAAAATGTACATGCACGATATAGATAATCCATCCACTGTGCATCTGCAATCATAAGGGGTGGAATCACTGCAATCAGCAGCGCAAGCAAACAGACAAATGGCGTGTAGGCTCTAGCAAATTTCGTAATAAATGCTTCTGCAGGTGCTTTTCTGCTTCCTGCATTTTCAACCAAGTCCAATATTCTTGCCACAGTTGAATCGTGATATGGCTTTGTCACCTGAACTTTTATCAGTCCCTCAAGATTAATTGAACCGCTTAATACCTCATCCATTTCCTCAACATTCTGAGTTTTGCTTTCACCAGTTAAAGCACGTGTATCTAAACTTGTCTTTCCTTCAAGAATGATTCCATCCAAAGGTATTTTTTCTCCTGCACGGACAACAAGGATATCGCCTTCTTCAACATCTTCAGGCTCTACTGTGTACACTTTTCCACACTTCTCCACATGGGCTTCTTCTGATCGAATATCCATCAAATCACTAATAGATCTGCGCGATTTTTTTACTGCCTTATTCTGAAAATATTCCCCTATTTGATAAAACAGCATTACCGCACATGCTTCAGCATATTCCGATACAATCACAGCACCAATAGTAGCAACTGCCATCAAGAAATTTTCATCAAAAATCTGACCTTTTAGAATATTTCTTATCGCTCTCAAGAGAATTTCTGATCCAACACACAGATAGCATGATGCATACAGCAAAATCGAAAGTACAGCATTTTCATGCAGCATCAACCCTAATCCCAGAAGTACTGCACTGACAAGTATACGAATCAATGCTTCATCCCTTGTATCTAGGTTCTTTTCTGTGTTTTTTACTTTGCTTTCCTTTACAGTTACCCCGTCTTCAACTTCATTTATTTTATTTTGAATGTACGATTTTAATTCAGAAGAAGGCAAAGTAGAGTTCAGCTTCAATGTCAGACTCATAAAATGAATTTGCACATCCGAAAGTTCTTTCTGCTGATTCAAATAACGTTCCACCTTGGCTGCACAGTTCGCACAATCAAGTCCTTCCAGTACAAACTGATATTTCTGATTTAGATTTTCAACAGGTTTATCTACATTTTCATCATGATGGTGTTCATGACCACAGTTACAGTGTTCTTCATGATGATGTTCATGGCCGCATTTACATTGTTCTTCATGATGGTGATGATGTTCGTGGCCACAGTTACAGTGTTCTTCATGATGATGATGCTTTTTTTGCTTTTCAACACTCGCATCTGGTTCAATCATGTGAACAATTTCCTCAATCTCTTCCAGCAGTTTCTCTTTTATAGATTCATGACAAGTAAAAGAGAGCTTTTCAGTCATAAACTGATAATGAACATCTTCTATCCCCGAAAGATGTTTGATTTTTTCTTCAATTTTTGCCGCACAGTTTGCACAATCAACATTGATGATTTTTACTTCAACCTTCTTCATGGTCTCACCTCATATGAATACATGTTCATATATTATTGTATTGCGATTTCATGAATTGTCAATTAAATGACAGAAAAAGGTGGATTTCTCCACCTTAATGCTTGTCTTCATGATCTGATTTCATTACACAAAAGACAATTTTCTTTTTTAATCTAAGCCTCATGTTGTCAAACTGCTTACGCGTAACTCCCATTCTACGAGCAGCTTCTTCATAAGACAGTTTTTCATTCATTAAGCGCCACACCACTTTTTCTTTTTCACTCAATGATTGCAATAATCCCCTTAATTTCTCTACCGATTCTGCATAGCGCCATTCATATTCTGGCTGATAAAATGCATGTTTCGGTTCAAGAATATCCAGAAGCGTACTCTCTGAATCCTCATTGACAGAAGTATCCAATGAGATCAATTTGAAATTTCTCATTTTCCTTAGTTCAATGCGATTCAAATTGCTGACGCGATGTTGAATGCCATTGACCAGGTAAGTTAAAAATCTGCATCCCTGATCATGTCGATATGTCTGTGACAGCTCAAAAAGAAGAATTTTGCATTCCTGATCCAAATCATCCATTGAAATCGTGTCAGGCGTATCTACATATTTTTCCAGCATCATCCGAATATAGTTTTCATACTTGTCCAATAAAAGACGATGAGCTGTTGCATCCCCTGTCCGCATCATGTACAGCAGTTCGTTGTCATTGAGAGAATAGAGTGCTTCTCTCATTTCCATCCCCTTCCTAATGGAAAAGAATGATCACAGTGGGTTACGCTTGCTTAAAATCTCATAGAGACAGATTGCTGCTGCAACAGATGCATTCAGTGAAGTTACGCTTCCATGCATTGGAAGCATAATTTTCTGATCGCAATGTTCCAGAACAAGACGAGAAATCCCTTTGCCTTCTGATCCAATAACCAACACAACGGGTGTATCATACTGTGGCGAGCGGTAATCCACAGCATGTCGTGCATCTGTTCCATACACCCAAAACCCATGCTCTTTCAAGCTTTCCAGTGTCTGTGACAAATTCACAGCTTCATGTACTGGAATGGTTTCAATCGCTCCAGTCGACACTTTCGCTACTGTTGGTCCCAGTTTCACAGAATTGTTTTTCTTAATGATGACTCCATCTGCGCCTACTGCATCACACGTTCTTAAAATAGCACCTAAATTGTGCGGATCTTCCAGCTGATCAAGCATGACCAGCAAAGGCAGCTTTCCTTCTGGAATTCTTTCTAGAATTTCCTGAAGAGAATACGTTTTGTATTCTTCGATCTGAGCAATCACTCCCTGATGTCTTCCGCCTTCTGCCATTGCATCCAGTTTCTTTCGATTCAGCCACTCGATTTCACATTTTGCTTTTTTGGCAGCCTGCATTAGATTCTGATCTTTCATTCCTTCCAGCAGGAACAATTTTCCCACAGCTTTGCCTGAAGAAAGGCGCTGCATGACCATATTCTTTCCATAGATATATTGTGCCATATTATTCCTCCATCAGTGTCCGAACTTTGTCCCAGAACTGTCTCAATCTTGTCTCATTTTTTTCCAAATACCAATATCCCATAACTGCTTCAATACCAGTTGATGAGCGATAGGTTTGAACATCTGTGTTTTTAGGGATACTGTGCGATTTGAAGTTTCTTCCTCGACGGTAGATCTCCAGCTCATCTTCAGTGAAGAACCCTTCATTTTCAAGAGTGTGAAAGATGGCTGCCTGTGCTTTCGCACTGACAAAACGAACACTTTCCCGCTGCAGATCTTTTGCTTTGCCATACCCTTTTTCAATCAGATATTCTCTGACCATCAAAGAATAGACAGCATCTCCAAGGTAAGCCAGTGTACTCCCTGAGCATTCACTGACCTTCATTTAAAGAATTCCTCTTTCTATCAGCTGAGCACGCACCTCATCTGCTTTCGCGAAATCCTTGACACTCTTGGCATCCATCCATGCCTGATACAGTGTTCTATCTTCCTCAGATAAAGTCAGTGCAGGAATCATCACACCGAGAATTCCAAGCATGCTTCTTAGTGAATGAACTGCCTCAGAAAGAGCTTCATAATTGATTTCTCTTGTTCTGCAAAGCGTATTCAGCTTCTTGACTTCTTCAAAAATCACTGCATAAGCATTTGGCGTATTCATGTCCTGATTCATAGCTTCAATGAACTTGTCATAGCCTTCATCAGTTGTTTTGGCTTCAGTCGCTTCTGCAAGAGCGAGTTTCAACTCGGCCTGTTTCAATGCCATCTTAACTTTGTTCAATTCAGTCTTGGCAGTTTCAATTGTTTCATCAGAGAAATTCAATTCCCCTCTGTAATGAACACTCAGCATCAGCCATCTAACAACATCAGCTCCCAGCATTGCAATGACATCTTTTGCCCATCTGACATTGCCTAGTGATTTAGACATTTTCTGCCCATCAATGTTGATCATGGCATTGTGCATCCAATAGTTCGCAATGGAATGATGATGGCATGCCTGTGACTGAGCGACTTCATTTTCATGATGAGGGAATCGCAAATCCATTCCTCCTCCATGAATATCAATCTGTCCGCCAAACACATTGTCAATCATAACAACACATTCTGTATGCCATCCAGGTCTTCCCTTTGACCATGGGCTGTCCCACTGAATTCCTTCTTCTGTTTTTTTCCACAGTGTGAAATCCAACGGGTTTCTTTTCTTTGAATTTTCCTCAATACGTGCACCCACCATCAAATCTTCCAGTTTCTGATGAGAAATTTCACCATAACTCTTCACTGAATCCACACTGAAATAAACATCTCCATCCACTTCATAAGCATGATTCAGTTTCACTAGTTCATCAATAAAACGGATAATGTCATCCATAGTTTCTGTTACTTTAGGCTGTGCATACAAAGGCA
>JAFQKG010000071.1 GCA_017397025.1 Erysipelotrichaceae bacterium
CTGTCCAAAGTCAATGTTTCACATCCGCCTGCTTCAGCAGTAACAAGACCAGCTTCAGTCATAGCAGCCTTAGCAGCTTTCTTGATTGAAGTACTAGTGATTGTTGCGCCTGAAACTGCATCCACATCATAAGTCTGTGCATCCAGAATCATCTGAGGCATCTGTTCAATTGCCATTGTACCTACACCCTGAGTTTCACCTTCACCGACGATTTCAACTTTTGTGATCTTTCCATCAGCAACTTCCAAAGTAACATTAACGTCTCCGCCATATCCTTTTTCAGTAGCAGTGAAAGTCTCAGCAGCAGCTCCGCTTGAGCATGCACTCGTCAACAAAAGCGCCAGAACACCAGCAACTGTTAACAGTTTTTTCATTTCCTTTCTTCCTCCCTTTCCTTTTGCTAACCTTTTGACAAGCTTAGCATATTTATTATAATATTACTTGAATCATTTTTTCAACAAAAAGATACACAACTTTATTAACATATGTCATTTATTTTGCGAGGTACATTATGAAAACCATCTTTCTTATTCTTTCTATCTTTCTATTAACAGGATGTACGCAGACATCTTCCAACCTAAATCCCACTCCAACTCCTACACCGGATTCATCTCAATCACTGATTCAAGAATCAGAAACTGTTACTTATTACATGGATTCTGTGATTGATATCATGGATGAATACATTCCAATGATGAATACCATGGTACGTTTAAAAGTCTATCGCGGAGATGCAGAATCACTCTATCATGAAGCTTACGAAGTCATGTCTAAATATCATAAACTATTGGATTCTCATCATTATTATCGTGATGATGAAGACAATCTGATTCATAACATCAAAATTATCAATGACAGCTATGGATCAGAAGCAGCTATACAAGTTAGTGATGAAATGATTGAGATTCTGGAAGAAGTGATGATAATGTCCAAACTTTCTCAGGGTTACTTCAATCCATTCATGGGCGCATTGATTGATCTATGGGCACCAAAGTTCTCAGCATTTCCAATTGAAAACACTGATCCGGAAACCGATGAGATTGAACGTGCCAAGGGCTGTGTCCCTTCTATCGATCAGTTTGAAGATTTATTAAGTATTGATCATAATCAAAAAACGGTTACATTCCATGCCATGGAGGGCTGCTCAGATAAGGTTTCCATCAATCTCGGTGCATTTTCAAAAGGGTATATCATCGACAAGACCAAAGAGCGGCTGACAGAGCATGATGCCGTATGGCTTTTAGATGCTGGTACATCAACCATTTCTGCCTATGATCCAGAAAGCGAAAAAACATGGTCTGCTGGTGTCATCTCTCCTTACAATAAAGTTGCCATGATGTATGTGCTTGAACTAAGTTCAAACCAATGTCTTTCCACTTCCGGTGATGATAACCAATACTTCCTGTTGAGCACTGGAGATGATTTTCCAACTGTGCGATGTCATATCCTAAATCCATTTACCGGCTACAGTGAAAACACTTATCGTTCCTGCAGCATCATAACGCAAAATCAGGCAGCTGTTTCAGATGTTTTGTCTACTGTTATGTTTTCAATCACTGATAAAAATCTCGCTTTTGAAATCATTCATGATTTTGAAAAACAGTATGAGACAGATATCGCTGTTTCATGGATTCGTGAAACTGATACGGAATTTAAACTTGCTGCAATTGAAGCCACTCAGCTCATTCATGATGCCATCGTTTCTGACACAATCATGGATGCAGTCGAACAGATAATTCTATTGGAGGAACCAGAATGAAAAAAATCATCCTTTGTCTATTTATCGCCTGTTTATGTGCATGCAGTGCTCCCCAAACCTCTGAACCTATTCCTACACCAGAAGAAATTGATGTGCCAGGCACGCTGAATCTGCCTGTGAAGGAGATTCCTGAAAGCACACTTATGTCCAAATCTCCAATTACACCAAAGAATCTGGATGACTATATGTTCAGGGAAGATTGTGTTTACTTGGATACACGCTATCCTTATCAATTTTATCAGGAAGGCGCTGTTGCAGGCTTTATGAACCTGCCATTTTATGAATACATTGCTGATTTCAACAAAGAAACTGATGCCCTCTTTACCATCACGAAAAAAACACTAGAAGATGGAAGCGTCATCCTTCCAGGAAATCCTGGAAGTTTTGAAGCGAATTATGAAGAATCTGAAGAACTGATCAAAGATTTGATTCCAAAGGACAAAAATATTCTCGTGATTGCTACAGCAGGCGTGGAATCCAGTTATTTCCTGAATCTATTAATTCAGCTTGGATACGATCCATCATTGCTTTACAATGTTGGTTCATTCACAACAGGCATGGGAGATGACATTGCCTACCGATCTTATGAAAACGCTAAATACATTATCCCTCCTATGGAGCTATATGAAACAAAAATCACCTACAATTGGGAAAATTTAACTCCAATCAAAGATTAATCAGGGACTTCATCGTCCCTTTTTTATATTCTATTGTACCATTCTATGCTATGATATGATTAATTTAAGGAGAATTACAATGGAACATAATAATGAAATCATGTATCACACGCACTTAAAAAAGGGAGATGTTGGAAGATATGTTTTTCTTCCTGGTGATCCTTTTAGAACCGATTTGATCGCTAGTTTTCTAGATGATGCAAAACTAGTTGCACACAACCGGGAACACAAAACATGGACTGGTACATTGGATGGCGTAGCTGTTTCTGTCTGCTCAACAGGCATGGGATGTCCTTCCACGGCTATTGCAGTAGAAGAACTGATCAAAGTTGGTGCGGATACATTTATTCGTATCGGCACAGCAGGAACAGTTAAGGATCCTGAAGACAATCTTAACTATGATGGTGCAATTGTTACTGCTGCCGTCAGAGATGAAGGAACATCAAGACAATACATTCCAATTGAATATCCTGCCATTGCCGATCGTCATGTTGTAGATGCACTGGCAAAGGCGGCACAAAACAGAAATAAAAACTTTCTAGAAGGAATTACTCATTCAAAAGACTCCTTCTTTGGAGAAGTTGATCCTGACAGCTGTCCATTGGCAGATGAATTGAAAATGCGCTGGAAGGCCTGGCAGAAAGGCAATGTTGTCTGTTCAGAAATGGAGTGCGCGGCTCTGTTTGTTATCTGCAGCATACGAGGAAAACGTGCATCTGCCATCATGAACTGGAAAGACATGAACGAAACTATCCAAACAGCTTGTGATGCAGTACGATTGCTCATTAAGCAAGACTATCAATAAAACGAAATATACCGGAGGTTTATCATGAATGTCATTTTTATCTCACCGCACTTTCCACTTTACTACTGGAATTTCTGTGATCGTTTAAAAAAACGCGGAGTCAATGTGTTAGGCATCGGAGATGCCAGTTATGACTTTATCAGTCCAGAATGCAAAACTTCATTGACTGAATACTACAAAGTTAATTCACTCGAAAATTTTGACGAAGTCTACCGTGCAGTAGCGTTCTTTGCCTACAAATACGGCAAAATTGACTGGATTGAATCCGAAAACTAATATTGGCTGGAAACTGAAGCTGCTCTGAGAGAAGAGTTCAATGTCACAACTGGCACTAAAATCTCTGACATGGCTCCTATGAAATACAAATCCAAAATGAAAGCAGTTTATGAAAAAGCAGGTATCAAGGCATGCCGTTATCATTTAGTCAATGATTATGATGGATGCTTAGCATTCTTACATGAAGTTGGCTACCCTGTAGTTGTAAAACCAGACAATGGCGTAGGAGCTTCTGCAACCTATAAACTGAAAAATCTGGAAGAATTCAATTATTTCTATTCTACAAAGCCAGATGTTCAGTTTGTCATGGAAGAATTTGTACCTGGACATGTAGAAACATTTGATGGCATCACCAATTCAAAGAAAGAAACCTGCTAATAAAAGTCAAGTTATTTAAATTAAATTTCTATAATCTAATTATACACA
>JAFQKG010000072.1 GCA_017397025.1 Erysipelotrichaceae bacterium
AATCCGTGATGATTGGAACGCTACAGTTCCATGTGTATTACATTCTGACAGAGGGTTCCAATATACAAATATTTTATATGTGCGTTTCTTGGAAGAAAGAGGAATTACTGTATCTCACTCCAGAAAAGCAAACTGTTATGACAATGCCTGCTGCGAGAATTTCTTCTCACACATCAAATCAGAATGCTTAGAATTATTTGATTTACCAGAAGATGAGAAATCGTTGATTGAAGCAGTAGACAAATACATTCATTTTTATAATTATGATTTCAGTTAAAATTAAAAGGCATGACTCCTAAGGAATATAGGAATGCATACCTTTTAGTTTGAAATTAGTTGGTCTTTTTTATCAGTCTCCATTTTTACTGGAGCTTGACATAGATATGATCATCTTGAATCTTGATTTGATGTTCTATTTCTTAAACAGGTGTATCCTGTACAGATTGAATGCGTGTAGGTTTCATCTGATTGATTTGTTGAATGATAAGTTGTGACTGTACTGAATCCAGTTCTTCTTTAAAGATTTCTTGAGCATGATAAACAATTACTGAAGCATCTGATTCATACTGAAGATCAGGTGCTTTTTTCATTAGGCCACAACCATTCAATAGTATAGTCATCACAATAATCATACAAGTAATCTTTTTTATTTTGATCACCTCTTATCAGTATCTTATCATATTGCTTGTTAGAACACAGTTAGAATGAATACTACGAATTCATCAGTGCTGCAAGTTTCTTTCCTGCTTCATATCCTCTATGATAGAACTCTACTAAATCCTCTTTAACATAATCATTCTGATATACTAGTTCAAGTGTAATTGGACCTGTATATCCACATTCTTTTAATTGTGTAGTCAGCCATTTCCAGTCGATTGTTCCTTCAAAAGGAATCAAATGCTGATCTTTTTCACCTAGATTATCATGAAGATGTACACAAAAGATTTTATCTTTGAAAAGACTAAAATTCAGTTCATCATCGAAATGTGCATGCAGATGTCCGCTGTCTAGACAAATTCCTACGTTCTTATTTTTGATATGACTTAATACATACTCCTGATATCCTTTAATCTTTGTGTTTTCAAATGCAATTTTTACGCCAATCTCATTTGCGTAATCTGCGATTTTCTGAAGCCTTGCCACACCAATTTCATTTGGTCCAGGAGCTTCAGACTTGCTGGAAAGATGCATGCAGACTAGATCAATACCATTTTCTTTGCACACCTTTAAATCATTGATATATCTATCCACCAATGCTTCTCCCTGTTCATTATCAATCCAAAGGTTGTTGATGCCCTGATAGCCAAGATGTGCGAAATCAACTTGAAGTCCCAATTTTCGCACAGCATCAAGTTGAAGTTGTTGAGATATTTCCCAATCTTTATTGTACCATTCCACAAACACCC
Source organism: Erysipelotrichaceae bacterium (assembly GCA_017397025.1). Taxonomy (GTDB): domain Bacteria; phylum Bacillota_I; class Bacilli_A; order Erysipelotrichales; family Erysipelotrichaceae; genus RGIG1896. The sequence continues at coordinate 1,407 of JAFQKG010000072.1, forward strand.
TAGAATATCCCGCCTGATAGATTGCATCTATCGTTTCTAGTGGAGTTACAGTTTGATTTGCATTGCTGATGGTTACACTGATTTGATTATTCATGAGGATATCCTCCATTTCTTTGCTTATTATAATTTATTTTTCTTCATTCAACCACTTTTCAATGTATTCCATTAAAAGTTCTCCAGACCCACAAGCATACGGCGTTGAGAAGACTTCATAATAATTCAGCTCATAAGCTCTCTTATCAGGCATATAACATTTAAAGCCATTGGTATATCCTACAAATTCAAGGCTGTATTTCTTTTTCAGAGGGTTAGATAATTTAGAGAATAGTTCTAATGGTGTAAACACAATGGTCAATCCCGGCAATTCTAATGCTCCTACATTGACAGCTACTTCGGTAATTTTAGAGAATGCATTATAAGACAGAAGTTGATTCGATATTCCTTCTAACACGGATTCATGTAAACGCATTTCTGATTCAGAAAGATTTAATCGTTTTGCTTCTTCAATTTTATCTTTTGTCAGCTTACGTTCCTTTTCAAGAGTCATACGATCTTTCATTTTCTTTGATGGTACTGAAAAGACTTTCTGTTTGAAATTCATTGTGAAGTCCTCATAGATAGACCCTTCATTTTTGAGAAGCTCTTTTACTTGATCAGCAGCCAATTTACCTAATCTCTTGCATTCTTCAAATGTACATTCTCTTCTTGTGAATCGAGGACTCATATCTCCTGCACTTCCATTCACAAAAGCGACCATTTCATAATCATTAAAATGTGGTTCAATTTCACCTGGGAAGTCAGCTGATACTTCTAAGTTATCTTCATGAAGCACTGTTGCATGGCATGACATTCTTAGAATCAGTGCTTTCTTTTCTTGTGTAGTAAATTCTAGAATCAATGCATCTTCATCTGCTTCAAAGGATGGATCATGACGATCAGTTCCAATTCCTGTTACTTTTCCACGAATGATTCTTAAAGAAGTAGGTTTTAATTCTTGTCTCATTTCTTTGACTGCGTCACCTAAATATGATGCGATACGATGACAGTATTCAGGGTTTAAATATCCGCCAAGATCAAAATCAAGGCCTACCATTAAACCTTCATAGGTGTCTATAGTTCCACCTGGACCTGAATGTGTATGTGTTGTTGAGACAATCAGATTCTCTTTGGATACACCTGTTTTTTCTGATATCAGATTCAACAGATATTCATCAAAAATAGCCAAATCCAGTTGTACCCACAACACTTCTTTTTTATCTTTTTCAAACAGGAAAGCACGTGCATAGAGTGGATCATGTACTTTATAGGCAACCTGGAGTTTTCCATATCCTGATAACTGAACTGGAAGGTATGGTGTAATTTCAACTTTTTTAAATGCGACGTTCATAGTTTCCTCCTTTACAATCTTAATGATTGTTTCTATTTCTAATTGAAATATAATATAGATGATTGATAATGACAAGATGTGTCACAAAAGATGATAAACAATCAACTATATCTGATTATACGATTGTTTTCAATCATGGAGGAAATATGATACCTGAAAATCGCCGTGAAGTAATTTTATCGATTCTAAAAGAAAAAGGATACTGCAGTGTAGAAGCACTAGCATCAAAAGTTTATGTAAGTGTACCTACAATTCGAAGAGATCTATCTCATCTTCATAAAGAAGGCCTTATTAAACGTGTTCATGGTGGTGCTTCTTATTTTCAAGGTGCCCCACAAATGCTTCCTTTCGACTTACGAAAGAAAGCAATGTCTAAAGAAAAAATTAAAATTGGAGAAACTGCAGCACGTCTTTTGAATGATCATGACACGCTTTTCCTTGATTCTAGCAGTACCTGTCTTTGTCTTGCTAAAGCGATCGATTCTCACCAGAAACTTAATGTTTTGACTAATTCTTTTCTAATTGCACAGATATTAGCAGAATACCCTGAAGTAACTGTAGAAATAGTTGGAGGAATCTATCAGCCTACGAATTTAAGTACTTATGGTCATGAAGCTGAATCAAACATTGCAAAACGATATGCAAAATATTGTTTTGTCACTGTAAATTCAGTTGATCAAGATTATGGTTTTAGTAATATTACCGAAACAGATATTGGTGTAAAACGTGCTTTTGCTCAACATGCTGAAAAAGTAATTATGCTTGTTGACAGTTCAAAATTATATCGTAAAAACTACTTTAAAGTATTTGATTTCCATGAAATTGATATTCTCATTACCGATAAAGCACTTGATGAACCGCTACTTGAAGTCTGCCGTTTGAACAATATACACGTCATGATTGCACCATAACAAGAAAGGAACGATTTTGAAAAGCTCCATCTATAATGGATAGTATAAATAAAGACCGCAAATGGTTTATACTTGAAATTATAGAAAGGAGCTTTTTATATGGGGAAAACAGGACGTAAAAATCAAAACTACAGTTATGAATTCA
>JAFQKG010000073.1 GCA_017397025.1 Erysipelotrichaceae bacterium
ATTATTGTAAAACGAATTCAAAGAATGTCAATCTCTTTACGATAAGAATACAGTTTTCAAAAGATTATTTACTATTTTTTTACCAGTATAAATTCATAAAACACCAGCTAGGCAATAGTCTTTTTGAAAGCTGCAAATCTTGTGCGTCATCCATATCTCATCACAAATCTCTCTGACATGCTCTATGTCACTTGATATCAATGATAATCTGCTGATTGAATTCTTATAAAAGCTAATCTTCGTAAGTGCAGCAGACACTAAAGCAGAGAAACAGATGGCAAAGCCACCTGTTTCTCATGTTGTTTAATTAAGCTTTGCAAATATCTCTACAAGACTTTCTTTAGAATTGCAAATTACTGCTGCGTCACTGAATCATCAATCGGTTGTCCATTATCAATGATGAAGTAATGATAGATTTCAGCACTATTGATTCCGCCTTTCATAATCACAGCGCGTAAACAATATGAACCATTCGCAAGTCCTGCCAAACCTTTTTCATAAGCCACAGCTCCTTCTGACTCCTGGAGATTATCATACGAATCATAGATACTTGTACTTACATAACGCCCATTTTCATCCTTCACCATCAGCGTCAATTCAAGATTGCAATACTGTGAATCCTGATATTTTACATTTGCAGTAAAAGGCGAAACTGAAGACTGTACTGATGAATCAACATAATAAACATTCGACTCAATCTTAACAGATGGAACTCCTTCTGCATTAGCTGTAAACTTCACATTCTTAAGTTCTTCAACAACATCCCACCCATTCATTGGAGAGATTTCTGCTTCAGAATATGCTGCAACTAATCGAACATCAAAGAAATATTTTTTGTTGATTTCAGTAAAGAGATTCGACATCAGTGTTACCTGAGCTACACCAGAATCCGGCCCATTTAATGGAACAATGAATTTCCCTTGACTGTTGAAAATGGATGAAACCGTTGAACCATCAGCAGTATAAACCATGTGTGCATCCGCAGGAAGATCCGTTATTGGTGTAAGAACCAAAGCTAAATCACGATTGTCCCAGAAGGAAGCCAGCCCTTCAGATTCATTTGTTACATAAGTGAACTGCTTTACAAGCCCTACTCCACTTTCGCTTAATTCAAAGGTAGCTACATTTTTACATGTTGCATTTACTGAAGCAGAAATATCTGGTGCTGTTGATGTGCCATCTTTTATCCCATTCAATGCAATGGATAATTCAGTATTATTATCAAATCGATTTTCTTTTGCTACCTGAGAGAAATCAACAATCATCTGAAGACGAAGCGTTTCATCAGCTGGAATAACAAACTTTTCATTTTCTGTACCCATTCGCACAAAATCAGAATATGAGCCTTCATCTTTATACAATGTGACACTGTTCATTGATGAAGATACGATTGTATAGAAGTACTTTTTGGTCATCTTATCCATAAGAATAATCTTTGTATTCGAAGGAAGATCATGACTAAATCAACTTTCAATCCCTTATAATCAGAAGTTGATGAAGTCAAATTGTAATAATTCTTCACCTCAAAGTACGCAGTAAACGCTGAATCAGAACTGATGATTGCATTATCTTTATCTGATACATTTCCAAACACCTGTTTTTCTGTAATGAACGCATCAGCACTTACTTTCATTAATGCATCAGGAAGGTTGATTGTAATTGTTGAGTTATTTTCAATATTGAACACACGATATTTTGTAGAAGGATGATTATCTCCTACTGGTTCAATATCAAATTTGTTATCAACTGGATCCACAGAAGTACTAAATTGTTCAAAAAAGTCTTCTGGCAAATAATAACCATCATGCACCTGGATATTGATCAGTGCACCATTTGTATTGGCATCCCCTTCACCACTCGCAGCCCCAATGGATGAAGTCATTCCTACTCCATCAATAACATGAATCGTTGCGGTACCAACATTGAAATATTTATCTGAAGATTTAGTTTCTGAAGCTAAATAGTTTGTAGATTCACTATATCGAACTAAAATGTAATATAATTAGTCAACCTGAGTAGCTGTTACTTTGCATGTAAATGAAATTGTTGGAGCATCCAGCAAATTACCTAATGCTGTATCCTTAACATCATCATTACCTTCAAATTCCCATTTCCAAGTAACATCAAGATCCTTTGCAACAGATAAATCATCATTAGGATTATATGTAGTGTTAGAATTAATTGCACCTAAAACTGCTGATACGAAATCATCAATATTTGGATAAGAATTACCAGAATAAGTGTTTGAACCAACAACAATTACTACCGGGCAATAATACACAGGGTTATCTGTATTATCATCTGTAATATCTACAGCCCAACCTGTCATAACAAGAGTAGCTACAGTTTCAATCTTAACTTCAACTTCCGGTTTACCTTCAACATCGATAGACACTAATGTCCCTTTTGTTCCAAGTGCTAAAACATTTTCTTTATCTGAAGCTTTTACAGTTGCTGTTTCAGTATCATATGATACTTCAACACTATCAGCACCTTCTGCATACGCCTCACCGACAGCGTCTCCTGTTACATCAACTGTAACACCCCATTTTGCAACTCTTGCTGATTCAGATGCTTCATCACTTGTCACATACTTAGCGAATGTGCCAGAAATGACACTTGTAGTAAGGAGAACTGCTACCAAGAGACTGGAAGCAAGTCTCATCATTTTGTTTTTCTTCATAGTAGAAAAACCCCTTTCTATTTTTTTCTTCCCTTTTCGGGGAAGATATTGCCGGGCATTGATTCAATACCCCTTCGCGGAGAATGCCGCGGCATTTTATCTCACCCCGGAACGTGGCTTCCGAGGGAAGAAACATAGTTATTCTGCTTTTTCTTGAGCTGCTTTTTCAGCGCGCAGTGCTTCAAGTTCAGCAAGCAGGGCTGCGTTGTCATCGTCTTTTTTCTTTTCATACAGACGACGTCGAATCATGTCATAGGCTACTAAAAGCACAATTGGAAGGACAACACATACAATCAATCCTGTAGAAGACTGCATGAACATCGCTACATTGCCAAGTCCTGCGATTCTTGTCTGATAAACTCCCACAAGTGAATCCGCAGGTACTGGCAGCTTATCTTCTGTGTTGTTATTATCCCCTTGAGTACGGAATTCAATTTCATTGTTTTCATTTAAAACCTCAATGACACGGTGAGTAACAATACTTGAACCATTTCCTGCTGGATCAAAGAATGCAATGACATCTCCTGTCTTGATTTCTTCAGGCTCAGCAGTATGACAGATAATTAAATCTCCGCTGTAAATTTCAGGCACCATGGAATCTGTTAAGACAATCAGTGGCACATATCCACCAACGCTTGGCACCTCATCACTATGGGTATAACTTTTTATGATTAAAGTGATATTAATGATTAATACTGGAATCAGTATGATACACATCACTGTTCCAAGTATGGTTAAAAATTTATCTTTTACATTGCTTTTTTCTTTTTTCATAGACAATACTCCTGCTTATTCAATACATTCAAAAACGTTATAGTACAGATTAATTATACTGATAGGTAACTTTGAATTATTCATTCTGGACGAAATGCATTTTACAGGGAGTGAAAAGCTCACTTAAAAAAGGGAACCTTACACCCGTGAAGGGTGTGAGGTTTCTGCTTTAATCCACCTGAGTCACTGCAATGTCAATCTTTAAATCGGTCTGAAGATTGTATTGAATCCCTTCTTTTAAACTCATGTTTTGAATTTCTGTAGAGCCTGAATTCAGTGATCCCAATAATGAATCTGCTTTGTCATTTCCATCATAAATCCACTCCCATGTAATCACATACGTGCCAAATCCATTTTCTCCTGCAAGCTCTGTTCCAGCATCATAATGGCCACTCAAATCATTTAGTTTTGTCATCAGCTGATTCAGTGTCAGATTCTTGTTTTCATCGCTGACTGTTCCATTTTTTGACAATGTAAATCGAACAGGCATATAGCTTTCAACATTGAATGTATCCGAAGTATCATTTGAAGTTGTTACATCAGGAAGTCCCATGCCATGCAAATACACATCACCATGTTCAGATACTGCATTGACTGTAATCATGACATCTACTTCAGGCTTTCCAGCCACCTTGAATGTCAAACCTGCCGAGTTTTTCGTCCCTGGTGCAACAACCTTTCCTGTGCTTTCTACACTTAATGCAGCATTGTTTGCTCCATCACTTACACCATTTCCCACTTCGCCATGATTGCCAGATAAATAAGTCGTGTCAAAAAGTGTACCTTCAGTTGTAATACTCACTCCCCACTTGGCCACTTTTGCACTGTCTTGAACAGATCCTTGTGTTGTATACTTGGCAAACGTTGTAGAGATGGTACTAGTTGTAAACAAAGTACAAACTAGAAGCAGAGATGCACATTGCATCATTTTGTTTTGTTTCATTTGTTTTCCTCCTCTACTCTATATATTCAACAAAAATCGCAAAAACCTCTTTTTATTTTTCATTTTTTATCAAATATGAAAAAAATGACTAAAAAGTCATCAAAAAGAATAGAAATATTGGACGAAATGCAGTTTTATCGGAGTGAATGGCAACCCCCGTTCAAATCAAGAAAAGTAAACTATGATATAATAAATAAATGAATGGAGGGAATATGATGATTAGAATTGGTATCCGCGACGATTCAAAAGCCTTTTTGAATCAAATAAAAGACATGATTGAACTATGGAATGACAAGCCTCAAACCATCGTTACAGAACTATTTGAAGATGGTGATACTCTTATTCAATCACATAAAAAGAAACCTTTCGATCTTCTAATTCTTGATATCGTGATGCCTCTATTAAATGGCCTTGATACTGCAAAAGAAATCCGTTCAAAAGACAAAGCCGTAAAAATCATCTTTTTATCTTCTTCTAGTGAATTTGCGATTGACTCTTATTCTGTCAAGGCAAGCAATTATTTATTGAAACCTGTTCATCCTGAACAGCTATACATCTGTCTTAAAGAATGCATTGAAGAAATGAATTTCAGTTCTAAAACTCTTTCTGTAAAAATATCAGAAATGGTCTACCGCATTCCTCTTTCTTCAATTGAATATGTAGAAGCACAAAACAAGCACGTCTGTATACATATGAAAAATGGAAAATCTTTGCTTACCAGTGAACCATTGTATCTTCTTGAAAATAAGCTGCTGTTATCTGATGGTTTCTATAAATGTCATCGCAGCTATATCGTCAACATCCATCACATCAGTAAATACTCTTCCAAAGAAGTCACAATGCACTCCAATGATAAGATCCCTATTTCAAGAGGTCTCCGCAATTCTTTTGAAACTGCCTACTTTTCCGTTCTTTTTGGGAAGGCTGGTGAAAACGAATGATCGAGGCAATTCTCTTTTTTGTACACAATGGTCTTTTACTCTTGTTCGGTATTCTCTCATCTGTTGCTTTTGCAGACGTACAGTTTTCTAAAAAAAATCTCATCATTGTTTCTGTGCTTTTTATCATTTGCGGAATGTTTCAAATTTATGTTTATCTCCTTTTTGATGAAATGCTCATCTGGAAAATCTACCCTCTGATTGCTCATCTTCCAATTGCACTTTTGCTTTGTTCTTATTATAAAAAAAGAATCATCACTGCTCTTGTTTCCATTACAACTGCTTATCTTTGCTGTCAGCCTTCAAAATGGTTTGGAGTATTAACGCTTACCTTTACAGGAAGTGAAACAGCAAATCTTATCGTTCGCTGTTTTGTTCTAATCATAACAGCTATTCTTCTGCTTTTCTATGTTGCTCCTACTTTATCAAAAATCTATACTAATGAATCTCACAAAGTTCTGGTTTTTGGTATGGTTCCGGTTATTTATTATGCTTTTGACTATATCATTGGCATCTACACAGATTTAGGCAGAGAATATCATCAAATGATTTTTGAGTTTCTTCCTTTTTTCCTCTGTATTGTCCATCTGATTTTCTGCGTTATTTATTATCGTGAATATGAACAAAAAGCTGAAGCCAAACGCAAAGAGCAAATCATTGAGATTGCTATTGAACAGCAGTCAAAAGAAATGGACCGAATTAGAAAAAGCAATCTAGAAGTTCGTCTTCTTCGCCATGATATGAAATTTCTACTCAATCAGCTTGCATTGTTTATTCAACGAAACGACAAAGAAACCTGCTTAGATTTAATCTCAGATTATACAATTAAAGTTGATTCAAATTCATCTCAAACATACTGTGAAAACGAAATCATTAACTCAGTGCTGCTATATTACAAATCCAAGTGTGAACAAAACAGCATTTCATTTTCTGCATCAGTTCAACTTGATGAACTTTCAGTTGACGACACAATGTTCTCATCTATCCTTTCTAATGCTTTAGACAATGCAGTCAATGCACAAAAAATGCTTGCAGAAAACAAACGAGAAATTAAACTTATGCTAAAAAACTCGAATGGAAAACTCTTGCTTTCAGTGAAAAATCCATTTAAGAAAGAACCTATCTTTGTAGACGGCATCCCTGTTACAAATGAAAAAGACCATGGCTATGGATCACAAAGCATTCGATACATGACAGAACGCTTAGGAGGCAATGTACAGTTCAGTATTGAAAAGGAACAGTTTGTAGTACGTGTTATTATTTAATTCAACAAGATAGTGCCAAATGAATAAATTCATTTGGCATTTATCATAGCTTTAGCTATGACTTAGTGAGAGCATAAAATAAAAGCTGTGATGACTAGAGAATTCACGTTTTCTCTATTTTGTCACAGCTTTTTGATGAATTATTCTTCTGTTGATGTTCTTGCGCCAACCAAGAATTCATCAGGATTTGCAAACATTTCTTCTAAAGAAATAGGATCCTGTCCTGTCAATTCTTTGAATGTGTTTGTAAATGTATTCATTTGATTTAAACGAATTGCTCTTCCAAATGTAACCATACCTTCTGAACAATAAGGGAAGTTCTTTGCAGATTCTGCCCATTCGCCTTCAGTTGTTCTTGGAACGCCGATAGAGTCAAAGAATTTAAACTGGTCTTCATCATTTACATACTGATAAACTACTTTCTTTCCTGTTACTTTAGATCCAACTTCACAGAATTCAGTAATTGTACGCAATTCCTTACCATTGACTTCAAGAACAACATCAGAATGGTCAGACATTGCTGCACAGCTAGCTGCCAAAGCACAGTCTTTTCTTGAAATATGTGCCATCTTTCCTTCACCCATGTTGTTCACAATAGCACCGCCGTTTTCATAAGAATCCAGGAAAATGGAAACCATCGCTTCAGCATATTGAGAATTACGCATGATTACATAATGAATATCTGCTTCTCTTAATAATTTTTCTGTGTAGATATGGTCATTTACTTCATAAGCATTAATTTCTGGATGTCCTGCACCAACAATTGATGTATAAACGATGCGATCAACTTTTGCTTCTACTGCTGCATCAATTGCTGCTTTATGTGCTTTTCTTCTTTTTTCACCAATAAAAGGCATTGAAATCAGAATCATTGTATCAGCACCTGAATAAGCCTTTACTAATTCTTCAGGTTTGTTCAAATCAGCTACTCTTGTTTCAACAATACCTTCATATGGCTTTAAACCAGCTGCAGTTGGTGCACAGAAAATTAAATCTTCATGTGGCCATTTCTCTAACAGCACTTTTGCTGCAACACCACCAAAGTTCCCATCAACACCATTCAAT
>JAFQKG010000074.1 GCA_017397025.1 Erysipelotrichaceae bacterium
CCAGGATTTTTTGATGATGTAAGAAAGCTGGGGGTTGAAGTTTATGCTGAATAAAGAGACACATTTTCATATTGTTGGCCTTGGACTAATGGGCGGCAGTATTGCAATGGGATTAAAAAAACATGGCTTTACTGTAACAGCTATGGACATTGATCCTAATGCGATTGAGTATGCTTTGCAGCATCATTTAATTGATGAGGGAAGCACTCAAGAGAATGCCTTTCTTCAGAATGCAGATTTTATTATTTCTGGTTTGTATCCTTCTGTACTGCTGGAATGGATTAATAAATATGCCTCAGAATTTAAGCCAGGTGCTTTAATTACAGATGTTACAGGTGTAAAGGCTCAAATTATTGAGCCTGTTCAAGCACTTTTGCCGGAAACTGTTGAATTTGTTGGAAGCCATCCAATGGCTGGACGTGAAACATCAGGGGTTCAATTCAGTGATTGTAAGATGTTCAAACCCGCAAATTATATTATTGTTCCTACCGAAAAGAATACAGAAGAAGGAATAAGAAAAATTCATGAGTTTGCAGAATTGCTTAATTTTCGTCATATTTCTGTTTTGAGCATTGAAGAACATGATCAGATGATTGCCTTTCTTTCTCAGCTGACACATGTGATCGCAGTAACATTGATGAATACACATGACAACACTCATCTTGTGGAATACACTGGAGACAGTTTTAGAGATTTGACACGCATTGCTAAAATCAATGAACATCTTTGGACTGAACTGTTTCTTTTGAACAAGGATAATCTGCTTCAGGAAATCAATGTTTTTCAAAATGAACTAACTCACTTCAAGCAGGTTCTTGAAAAAGAGGATATTGATGAAATGAAACGTCTCTTTGTACAGTCCACAATCAGAAGAAAACAGTTTGACAGAAAGGGGAATTGAAATGAAAATCCTTGTGCTGAATGGTCCTAATATCAATATGATTGGAATTCGTGAAAAGGGAATCTATGGAACAATGAATTATGACAGCATTGTTGAAATGATTCAAAAAGAAGCTCAAAAAAGAAATGTAGAAGTGGATGTTCGCCAATCCAATCATGAAGGGACATTGGTAGATTGGATTCAGGAAGCTTATTTTAAGAAAATGGATGGCATCATCATCAATCCAGGAGCCTATACTCATACTAGTATAGCAATTTTAGATGCACTAAAAGCAGTTGCACCGATTCCTGCAGTCGAGATTCATCTTTCTGATATTCTGGAAAGAGAAGCATTCAGACACCTTTCCTATCCTTCGTTGGCATGCATTGCTCAAGTAAAGGGAAAAGGACCTCAAGGTTACCTTGAGGCAATGGATATTTTGATAGAATATATTAAAAAGGCAGAGAACTGATGATTTCTCTGCCTATATTTTTTCAATCTGATGAAGCCCAATTTCTTCAATCCAATCCAATGCCATCTGATAAAGCTCTGCATCTTCTAAAACATCAGGACAATGAGCATCCCATCCGATGAGCACTTTACATCCATGACTTTTGGCGATTTCATAGAAAGGCTTGGATGGATAAAGACTATCTGAATACTTTCTAAGTGCAGCAAAGGCACTTAAATTGAGTTCCATTGGCAAATGATGCTTTGCACAGGCCTCAGAAAGGCGATGTGCAGCTTTTATGCAATGCTCATCGAAAACAGGATAACAACGCATAAACAAATCAGGATGAGCAAAGCAGCTGAACAGTCCAGATTCAATCGCTTTCAGTGAACTTTGAACATAGATTTCAAGTGAATCTTTGTCTTTTACACAATTGCCCATGTAAGGGGCAATGGGGGTTATGTCATCAGGATAAGCATAATGATTGCCAAAAAGTACAAAGTCCAAATGGGTGTCAATTTCGTTTTTCAGCCAGTCAATGTATTCTTCATAGTATTCACATTCCAGTCCGATGCGAATAGAAATCTGATCTTTGTATTTTTCTTTCAGATTTTGTAAAGTATCAAGGTAATCTTGATATTCATTCATCTTCATGCGCATGCGAGGTTCAAAATTGGCAGTTTTAAAAGGCCATGGTGTATGGTCTGAAAATCCAAGTTCAGTGATGCCAGCTTTGATGGCGCTTTGGATATAGTCTTCTTCTGATCCATAGGCATGTTTACATCGTGATGTATGCGTGTGATAATTTGTCTTCATAACCTCACCCGAACCCATTTTGAAACAAATGAAAAGGAATGTCAAGGAACTCTCTCAAGAAAACAAAGACAGACAAATGCTCCAAAACTTAGATAAGGACCAAATCGAATGATTTGTCCTTTTTTGCCTTCTTTTTTTAAGATGGTGATGATCAAAGCAGTCGTACTAGCAATGCTGATCATGTACAGAATTGATAAGGGATGCAGAATAAGTGCTAAAGAAGAAATCAGTTTGCCATCCCCCATTCCAATGGACTGTGTCCAAATACAAATGAAAAACAACACAATCAAAAGAGCCAGTGAATAAAGAATCTGATGAATTCGCTGAGCAGGAGAAATCATCAAAATAGCACTTGAGGCAATAATAAGATGAGTACGGTCTGGAATCAAACCATAAAGCAGATCGCAGAATGAAGCATAGAGCAAAGCACAGAATACAATCATCATTCCTATTTTATGAATCCCATCAAAAGATAAAGAAATGATGAGAAAGCCTAATGCTCCAAACAGCTCACAGAAAAAAGATGATACAGGGATTTCATGATGACACCATGCACAGTGGCCCTTGAGCTGAATCCAGCTGATAATCGGAATCATCTGATGAAAAGGGATTCGATGATGACAATGAGGACAAATCGACCATTTTCCATACATATCGCTCTTTTTTTCATATCGAACTGTACAAACATAAATCCATGAGGCTAAAACACTGCCTAATATAAAATAAAAGTAGCTCATAATTCCTCCTAAGGAATTGTATTATATCAGATGAAAATCTGAAAAAGAAGGATCCTATTTTTTGTAAAGGAATGAAAAAGTAGAAGAATGCATAGCATTGTAAATCGATAATATAGACAATGATTACCTATGTTTTCTATGGTAGATAGACAAAATTTTCTGTGAATTTTTTTTGTGAACTGCTATACTGAATTCAGGTGAGAACATGAAAAAAGTACTAATGATTGGTTCAACAGTGTGTGACATTGTGCTGAATCTGGATCATCTTCCAACAAGACAAGAAGATGTCCATCCTGAAAAACAGACCACACGAATTGGTGGATGTGCCTTTAATGCTGCTCACGCATTGGCTCATTTAGGGATTCCATACACGTTCATCAGCCCTTTGGGAACAGGTGTTTACGGAGATTTCATTCGCAAGGAAATCAAACGATACGGACTGGAAAGTTCTGTTTTTGTGGATGAGGAAATTGGAAGCTGTCTGTGCTTTGTTGAAAAGGATGGTGAAAGAACGTTTCTTTCTATGCATGGTGCAGAATATACGTTTCAGCCAGAGTGGCTGAATTCACTCAATTTAGAGGATTATGAATTGGGCTATTTTTGCGGGTTAGAAATTGAAGATAGAGACGGACAGGCGTTGACAGATTTTGTCTGCAGTTCAAAGATACAGTTTCTTTTTGCGCCGGGACCACGAATTCTTCATATTCAAAAAGACAGGATGAATCAGCTTTTAGATCATGGTGTTATGCTTCATTTGAGTGATCTTGAAGCGATGAATTACACTCAATGCACTTCTGTAGAAACAGCTGCAGAAAAACTATATGAAAAGACGAAGAACTTGGTCATTGTGACCTGTGGAGAAAAAGGGTGTTATTTGAAGCAGGAAAAAGGCATTTGGGTTAACAGCATCCCTGTTAAAGTAGCAGATACCATTGGTGCTGGTGACAGTCATGCAGGAGCTTTTCTGGCTGCAATGTACAGAAAGAAATCTTTTCTGGAGTGTGCAGCTTTTGCTAACAAAGTAGCAGGGAAAGTGGTATCTTCTTATTCCAGTGTGCTCTCAGATGAAGATGCTGAAGAATTAAAAAAGATGATTTAAAAAAGTGTTCAGATTGATTCTGAACACTTTTCAGTTTCTGATGTTTTCTCTTGAAAAATCTGCAGGAATTCTGTTTTGATCGTTTTTCTTTTCTGGAAAAGATAGACGCATCCATAGATCACAGCTGCAAATAGAGCAATATCTGCAGCATTGAGAGAATCTGTGCTTAGAATCACTGAGAGCTGATTTAGTGTATTCACACACATATGAACAAGGATACAAGGCCATAGAGAATTGGTTTTAAATCGAAGAGCGAACATGCACATGGAAATGGCAAATGCAGACAGACTGACCAATGGATTTAAATGCCCAATTCCAAAGACGATGGAAATGACTAAAGCAGCTTTCCATCGACCATGATGTTCAAGACTGTTCATCAAAAGCCCGCGAAAGAAAAACTCTTCATCAATTGGGACAAGAAGACCATAAACGAGTAGACTTAACATTGGATTGGTTAAAAGCTCATTCATGTCAATGTTGCCTTCTACCTTCATAAACAGACCTAAAATCATACTTGCAAGCCATGTCAATCCAATATTGATACCAAGCACAGCTGCAATATCCATCATTGTTTCTTTGGTATAGTTCTTTTTAAATCTCATGCATTCAGTGCTGATTTTTTTTCTTTTCATCCAAAGTACTGCAAAACAAATACCATAGATGGGAAGAAATATGTCAAAAATGGTATCTTTGATATATATAGGCAAAGAAATACCTGCAAATAAAACGA
>JAFQKG010000075.1 GCA_017397025.1 Erysipelotrichaceae bacterium
CTGTTTCAAAGAAAGAAAAGCGTCTTGCCCGCATTGCTCAAAGTATCATGGAATTTATTCCAATATTTGCGATGTTTCTTGTTGTCGGCAATCCTGATCTGTTGAAGATTGAAAATGTGGGAACAATGATGGGCTTTTTGATGGTCACTGTTTTTGTGGTGGGTGTCTTTGTAGTAGGATGCGTCCTTGCTTATCTTGTGTGGCGTATTGGAATGAAAGATCAACTGTAGTCAAGACTGTAAAATAAAGCAGTCTTTTCTTTTTGCCTGTAAAAAACAGGTGTATAATTGTACTATGAATGAGGGATAGAATATGCTGATGGAACAGATGACAGTCAATGAAAAGGGGATGCTTGAATTTGCAGGGCGTCCATGCGATGAACTGGCTGAAAAATATGGGACACCTTTGTATGTCATGGACGAAGAATTAATCAGAAATCGAATGAGACTGTATCAAAAAACGATGAAAAAAGAATTTGGAGAGGATGCAGACGTTCTTTTTGCCTCTAAGGCTTGTGATTTCAAAGCTATGTATCGCATTGCCAAAGAAGAAAATATAGGTGTTGATGTAGTTTCTGATGGAGAGATTTTTACTGCGTTTGCGGCAGGTTATCCGATGGAACGATTAATTTTCCATGGCAACAACAAAACCGATGATGAAATTCGTTTCGCTATGGAAAAACAGGTAGGAACCTTTGTGATTGACAGTGAAGAAGAGCTGGATGCAGTTGAAAAAATTGCAGCAGAAAAAAACAGAGTTCAGCGTATTGTGATCCGTGTGACCCCAGGCATAGATCCGCATACTTTTGAAGCGGTTGCTACTGGACTGGTGGATTCAAAGTTCGGTGCTGCGATTGAAACCGGAGCAGCAATGGCACTTGTAAAAAAAGCACTGCATTGTTTCCATGTGTCGCTGCAGGGATTTCATTGTCATGTTGGATCCCAAGTGTTTGATGAAGAAGTATTTGTCAAAAGTGCTGATGCCATGTTTTCTTTCGCAAAAGATGTACAGGACAAGCTTGGATTTGAATGCAAGGAAATGAATCTTGGTGGTGGAATTGGAGTTCGCTATGTAGAAAAAGATCCTCAGCTCCAGATTGAACAAACAATGATAAAGTTAGCGAAGCATGTGAAAGAACTTTGCGGCTTATTGAAAATGAAACTTCCTGCTATGCGCCTTGAGCCTGGAAGAAGCATTGTGGCTGATGCAGGGATGACGCTTTATCAAGTAGGCAGTGTAAAAAAAATACCGCAGATTAAAACCTATGTTTCTGTCAATGGCGGTATGACAGATAATCCTCGTTATGCTTTGTATCGCTCTTCCTATTCAGTGGTTTGTGCTAACCGCATGAATGAAAAAAATCAGATGCTTTGTTCCGTGGTTGGAAAGTGCTGCGAAAGCGGAGATATTCTTCAGGAGCATGTTCTGCTTCCTGATACAGTTCAAAGAAATGATCTTATTGCGGTGTTGACAACGGGTGCCTATAATTATTCTATGGCCTCCAATTACAACCGCATTGTACGTCCTGCTGTTCTCATGATTCACAAAGAGGGTGAATATTTAGCGGTACAAAGAGAAACATTTGAAGATCTGATCAAGAACGAATTCTAGTTTCGTTCTTTTTCTTTTATTGGAGATAGTGTAAAATAACAGATGAGTTAAAGGAATGATGATTATGAAAATTAGATTGCTGGCAACATCAGATGTCCATGGCGTTCTTTCTCCTTATCAGTATTCAGATCGAAAGCTGGCTGAGCAGGGACTTGCACGCTTGTCAGGGCATATTCGAAGACTTCGTCATGAAAATACACTGCTGATTGACAATGGAGATGTACTGGAAGGATGCCCATTGAACTTTTATCATGCAGCTTATGAAAAGGATACTCGACATCCAATGGCAGATGCACTGAATTATTTGAAATATGATTATTATAATCTTGGCAATCATGATTTCAATTATGGTTATGACATGCAGCATCGCTATATGAGAGATGTACAGGCAAAATGTTTGACTGGAAACATTTGTGAACATGGACAAGTGGTAGGGGCAGACTATACGATTCATGAATTTGACAGGAATCATCGCATTGCCTTGATTGGAGTGACCACACAGCACATTCCTGTGTGGGAACATGCTGAACATATTGAACACAACACTTTTGAAAATGCTTTTGATTTTGTGAAAAGAACAGTTCAGACAATCAAGGAGACTGAACAGGTCAATGGCATTGCAGTGGTCTATCATGGAGGATTTGAAAAAGATCTTGTTTCTGGAAAGGAAACAGAAGCTCAGACAGGAGAAAATCTTGGCTATAAAATGTGTGCTGAAATTGAAGGCTTTGATGTGATGATTACTGGTCATCAGCATCGATCGCTGGCAACCACATGCTGTGGCAAAGCAGTGACGCAGTCTGCGTTCAATGGAAAAGAGCTTGCAGTAGTGGATTGGGATCTTGAAACTGGTGAGATTACTACTGGGCTTTTAAAGGCGAATCAGGAAGTGGATGAGGATCTGATGGCATTGTTTGCTAAAAAAGAAGCAAGAACACAACAGTGGCTTGATCAGCCATTGGGTGTTGTCAAGGGCGGAGATCTTCTGATTGATGATTTGTTTGAAGCAAGAGTTCATAAACATCCTCTGGTTTCATTCCTGAATCAGGTTCAGCTTTCTGTTTCCAACGCGCAGCTATCTGCCAATGCATTGTTCAATGATGCCAAAGGATTCCGACATGAAATCACAATGCGTGATTTAGTATCTACCTATGTTTATCCAAATACATTGGTTGTATTGAAGATGACTGGAAGTATTTTAAGACGCTATATTGAAAAATGTGCTGAGTATTTTGATATCAAGAATTCAGAACTTTGTGTTGCACATCGTTTTGTATGGCCTAAGCCTCAGCATTACAATTATGATATGGTTGAAGGTGTTGATTATGTGCTGGATATTCGTAAGCCAGAAGGCCAAAGAATTGTATCCCTTACTTACCAGGGAAAAGAAGTACAGGATGAGGATGAGTTTACGATGGTAGTATCGAATTATCGTGCTGGAGGCGGAGGTGACTTCAGCATGGTGAAGGAATGTGAAGTGGTTAAAACCATTCAGAATGACATGGTCAGCTGCATGGCGGAATATTTGAGCGCTCATCCTGAACTTGAAGTCAATCACAAAGAAAATATTAAAATTATCTACAAATAAAGGAGAATGAGGTTTCATTCTCCTTTAAAAATGATACGAATGTGATGATAATTACATTTTGATTTGTCAGAAATTTGTTCAATCAGATGTTCTTTTTGAGAATGGGATAGCTATTTAATCTTCGCTTCTTTTTCATATCTTCGCTTTTTGTCACAAATAGGCGTAAAAGCGTGAGTATAATGAGAAGTTATTGTGATGAGGTTTCATTCGTTTGATGAAATCATTGGCCCAGAAGTGGTAAAATGCTGATTGCTGAAACAGAGTATGTATATGGACTTTTCTTTCATATCTTATTGTGTCATAAGAAAAAGAAAGAGGAGACCTCTTTCTAAATCAGTTGAATCATACGATCCCATGTGCTGTTTCCTACAACGCCATCAGCAGTTAATCCCTGTGCTGTTTGAAATCTTTTGAGGGCATCTGCGGTTCTTTGACC